>NZ_JAAGLX010000160.1:0-560 GCF_010548325.1 Streptomyces sp. SID13666
GGATGACGGGTTACGAACACTCATGGCGCCCATTGTCCCTGATCCATGGAGACCCATCGCACGCCGAGGCCCTCCACGGCCCTCCGACGGTCCTCGGCACACCGGCGCCGACCTTACGGAGGGACGCCGAAACGGCATACGATCACGGCGTCCTGGGGCACGGATCCCCGGTCTCGTCCGCCGTCCACTCCTCCCACGCCTCCGCGCACAGACACACACAAAGGCCAAGAGCCAGTCTTGACATCCTCCCCCTCCTGAAGGAGGGGGATTCCTACGGCTCGCGCCGTGGGGTTTTCTGCTTCGTCGCCGACTGCCCGCCCGGAGTACTCCGTTGAGGTCTTACACCAGCTCCACAGACTGTCACCGAGAGCCCCTCGGCCAGAATGTTCTTCGCCGCGTTGACGTCCCGGTCGTGGGTCGTCCCGCAGTTGTCGCACGTCCAGGTACGGACGTTCAGCGGCATCTTGCCCTGCAAGGTGCCGCAGTGGGAGCACAGCTTGGACGAGGGGAACCACCGGTCCACGGCGATCACCTCACGCCCGTACCAGCCTGCCTTGTAC
>NZ_JAAGLX010000161.1:0-554 GCF_010548325.1 Streptomyces sp. SID13666
CTATGTGGTGCACTTCGACAGCCGCTCTCCGGACGGCACGATCACACTCAACCGGGACAGCAAGGACGGCAAGGGCTTCGGCTGGGACGAGGTCATGACACTGGAGTTCGACCGACTGGGCGCCCAGTACGCGCGCGTGGTGGTCGGCGTCATCATCCAGCAGCGCTCCACGCACCGGACGTTCGTCAGCGTCCGGGGGCCGGGCCTGCGCATTCGCGAGGGCTACACCGTCCTGGCCGAGGACGACTTCGGCGGTGTCCTGGGGGCTACGGCGGCCACGGTCGCGGAGTTCGTGCGCGACGAAGCCGGGTCGTGGGACTTCCACTCCGGCGTCCAGGGCTTCGAGGACGACCCCTCGACGTTCAGCAGGGAGATGGGCCGCACACGTCAGACCTGATCTCTCCCCGAGGGGGAGGGCAGGCAGGGGGTGACGAACGCGAGGGTGGCGGCCAGGGCGTCGAGCACGGCCTTCCGATGGGTGACCGTGCTCGGCGGGCCGTCCCCTCCCGGCGTCAGCAGTCCGCGGTCCACCAGCAGGTAGAGCATGCGCAGTG
>NZ_JAAGLX010000162.1:0-548 GCF_010548325.1 Streptomyces sp. SID13666
CCCTCGCCGAGGGCGTGGTCGTCACCGACCGCGACCGGCTCGCCGCGTACCACCTGAAGGCGTTCGCCTTCGTCAAGGTCAACCTGATGAAGCGGGGGCAGCAGATCCAGGGCGCCAACTGGAGCGGCACGCCCGCGCCCGAGGGGATCGACTGGCACACCGTGGACCGGGTGTTCCAGGGGCCGGACGGGACCACCACCGAGAAGGTCGTGCCGGAGTGGGCCGGACCGGGGAAGCCGCTGCCCCTGCTGAACGTCGTCCACGTGAACGAGGCCGGGAACGTGGTCCTGCACCTGCCCGGCGGGCCGCCGATCGAGGTGTCCGACGACGAGTACCTGGCCCTGCTGCGCCTGGAACCGGGCATGCAGACAGCCAACCTCGAACAGCCGCTCCTCTTCCTGAGCTCCGGCCCGGGGGCGCTGCGGCCGGAGCTGGTGCGGCGGTTCGCCCAGCAGAGCGGCCGACCCGCCTACGGCTACAGCGCGCCCCTCACGCTGACCGCCACCGACCCATCGGCCCCGCTCACCATCGTCGCCGGTTTGGACCCG
>NZ_JAAGLX010000163.1:0-543 GCF_010548325.1 Streptomyces sp. SID13666
CGGCTCGATCAACGTCCACTGCTCATCACTGAGTTGCCTGCGCGTCACGACCAACAGTCCTATCGGATCCGCTCTCCCGACAGACCCACATCGGCAAAGTTGATCACGACATCACACAGGCCCTAGGTGTATTGATCACGAGCGTTGTTGACAGTGGTGGGTCTTGAACATGGCGAAGACCTCCGGTGTGGTGGAGCTGTCTAGGACTGCACCACTCGGAGGTCTTCGTGTCCCACCGTAATGCCCGGCTGACCGTTCATGGCAGACGGCTTCTCATCGAACGTGTCGTATCCGGCCGTCCGGTCGCTCATGTCGCGGCGGAGATGGGGATCTCGCGGGCCACGGCCCACAAGTGGGTCCGCCGGTGGCGCGCGGAGGGCGAGGCGGGGCTGCACGACCGCTCCAGCCGCCCGCATACGACCCCGCACCGCACGCCGGCCGCGGTCGAGGCGAGGGTGTGTGCACTGCGGCAGGCCCGCAAGCTGGGACCGGCCCGGATCGGACCGATCCTGGGCCTGCCCGCCTCGACCGTCCACCGGATCC
>NZ_JAAGLX010000164.1:0-536 GCF_010548325.1 Streptomyces sp. SID13666
CAATCCTGAGGCAGGTCCAGGGCCAGGATCGGCTCATCGATCTGCACCCATTCCACACCTTGGGCAGCCAGGCGATTGAGGATCTGGTCATACAGCGGCAGCAGGCGATCGAGCAGCTCCAGCTTGTCGAAATCGCCACCCTTGGCCTTGCCCAGCCACAGGTAGGTCAGCGGGCCGATCACCACCGGCTTGACCGCGTGGCCCAAGGCCTGGGCTTCTGCCACTTCTTCGAACAGCTGCTCCCAGCTAAGGGCGAACTGCTGGTCGGCAGTGAACTCGGGGACAAGGTAGTGGTAGTTGGTGTCAAACCACTTGGTCATTTCCTGGGCGTGGGCACCGCCGCAGCAGGTGTCACCCACGGCGCCACGGGCCATGGCGAACAGGGTTTGCAGGGTTGGCCTGGCGCCGTCATGGCTGCGAAAGCGCTGCGGGATCACGCCGAAGGTCAACGAGTGGGTCAGCACCTGGTCGTACCAGGCGAAGTCGCCGACCGGCAGCAGTTCGATGCCGGCGTCTTTCTGCACCTGCCAGTGGCG
>NZ_JAAGLX010000165.1:0-517 GCF_010548325.1 Streptomyces sp. SID13666
CGTGAGTGCGGGGGTGGTTTTCGGGGTGCAGGGCGCTGCCGAGGCGCCGCGAGGTGTCGCGCATGCGGTCGCCTTCGGTCTGCTGCTCCTGGTGTGCGCCGCGGGGTTCGGAGTTCTGAGCGTCTCCCGGCTGAAGTGGTTCGGAGAGGGCCAGGACTTCGACAGGGCGGTACCGCTGGAGGAGACCGGCGCGGTCCTGCCGACGCAGGGCGAGCAGTACCGCAACTGCGTCAACGTGTACCTCTTCGTCTTCCTGGTGGCATATGCGCTGGGCGGCGGGCTGTTGTGGGAGCGCAGTCTGGCCCTCTCGCCGCTGTTCCTCGGGGCGGTGTGGCTGGCCCGCGGGTGGCGGGTCGCCCGCTGGGAGCGGTGCCACGGCCTGCTGCTCTGGAGCGGCCGGGCCCGCGCCCGGCTTCCGGAAGGCGACCAGCACCTGTACTCGTCGGTCCGATAGCCGACGGGCTCAGCGAGGGAGACGCGACGTCACTGTGAATTGCGCCCCGTCCGGGTCGCGCAG
>NZ_JAAGLX010000166.1:0-497 GCF_010548325.1 Streptomyces sp. SID13666
ATATATTTAAGAAAATCCTGCAAGATCGGCAAGAATGTATCCTGCACGATGCCACGCACGGCATCGTGCGAATTGCACGATCAGCCCTCGACCTTGGTCGCTACCTTGAGCAGGTCGGCATCCACCCCGCGCACGCCGATGATCTGCCGTGCGATCTCCACGGCAATGGTTCTCTGCTCGCTGCTGACGACCTCTCCCGACAGCCGCACGAGGCCCTCTTCACTGGCCACTTTCAGGTTCAGACCATCGAGGTTGCGACTGAAGCGGTAGCTGTTCTGAATCTTGTCGATGATCCAGCTGTCGCTCGGTTGCGGCCCGGTCTGTGCCCCTACCGGAGCTTCCCGGGCCTTGGCCATGGCAGCGGTATCGAGGCTGACCAGGTTGTTGACCAGGTGCACGCCCTCGGTGGTACGCGCCACCACGCCAGCCAACTCCTTGGCCTCGGCGCTGTCGACCTTGCCGCGCAGGGTCACCACACCCTCGCTGCTCTGTACATC
>NZ_JAAGLX010000167.1:0-496 GCF_010548325.1 Streptomyces sp. SID13666
CGACGGCAGACACGCGCCCACCGGATGGCTGGTGCGCTTCGACCCGGTCCGCGTCCAGCTGGCCGACGACAGGATCCGGGTACAGGGCACGCTACGGGCCACCGAGACCGACTCGGCGACCCTGGAGGTCGTCGCGGACCACACCTTCGTGTACGCGCTGCGGCCGACCGGCGCCGGTGAGCAGGCGAAGGCGTCCCTGTTCACCGTCCGGCGCGAACTGCACTTCAGCTTCGACCGCGACGACCTGCGGGCGCACCAGGTCCGGCTGGTCGTCTCCTACGTCCAGGCCGGACCGCTGTCCTGCGCGGAGGACTCCGTCGGTTACCTGAGGCCGCTGCTGGCCGGTCAGACCGCGGCGGCGGGTGGCCCCGCCGGGACGGATCCCTTTGCCACGGGCAGTGCCACGGCGTTGTGCGGGTCGCTGGCGGCGGGGGCACAGCCGAAGGTCTAGCGCTCTGCGGGACGTGCGGTACTGAACCTGCGGGCCAATGGGGGC
>NZ_JAAGLX010000168.1:0-492 GCF_010548325.1 Streptomyces sp. SID13666
TCGGCGGCGGACTCGGCCTGTTCGGCGGCCGTCTGCAACTCGTAGTCGCTGGTGCCGATCTGTTTCGCGATACGGCTCTTCAGTTCGGCGTCGCTCACCCCGCTCGCGGCGGTCACCGAGATGCTCGTGGCCCGGCCCGGTGCGCCCAGCAGCATGGTCGGCGCGGTCTTCGGGTCCAGGAACAGCAGCGCCGCGCCCGGGTTGGTGGTGGTGAAGGTGGCGATCCCGACGATCCTGACCTTGAACGACCCCGGCTGCGCCTGGACGGTGAGCGTGTCGCCGATCCCCACGTCCTTGCTGTCGGCGGTGTCCGCGTCCAGCAGTGCCTCGCCGTCGCCCCGGGGGACGCGGCCGGAGGTGAGTTCGACGGGGCTGCGGTCGGTGAGGTACCAGTCGGTGGCGATGGTGGGGGCGCCCGAGGTCGGTGAGACCGACTCGTTGCGGTCGTTGACGACGGTGATGTTGTCGCTGACCACCTGCGTCTCGACCTGC
>NZ_JAAGLX010000169.1:0-490 GCF_010548325.1 Streptomyces sp. SID13666
GCACCAGCTGCGGCGGGAAGTACTTCGGCGACCAGCCGGAGAGGTCGATGTGCACACCCGGCTTGTGCGTGGCGACGGCGAGCGCCTCGTCCTGCCAGGGGAAGGAGGGGTGCGCCAGGATGATCTTCATCTCCGGGAAGTCCGCGGACACGTCGTCCACGTGCAGCGGGTTGCTGTACTTGAGCCTGATCCCGCCGCCGCCGGGGACTCCCGCGCCGATGCCGGTCTGGCCTGTGTGGAAGAGCGCGATCGTGCCGGTCTCCTCGATCACCTCGTACAGCTCGTAGGCGACCGAGCGGTCGTTGGGGAAGAAGCCCTGGATGCTGGGGTGGAACTTGAAGCCCCTGACCCCGTACTCCTCGACCAGGCGGCGGGCCTGCTTGACGCCCGCCCGGCCCCGGAAGGGGTCGATGGAGGCGAAGGGGATCAGCACGTCCGGGTTGGCCGCGGCGGCCTCGGCGACCTCCTCGTTCGGGACGGGCGCGGTGCC
>NZ_JAAGLX010000016.1:0-163002 GCF_010548325.1 Streptomyces sp. SID13666
GGGCTCACCTAGGCAACAGCCCTGCTCAGGCTGCCAGTTTGTAGAGGCTGAGGAACCCTTCCGTTTCCCGCCGTGACCATGTGACCTGCGACTTCTCGCCCGTTTGATGCAATTCCCGGGGGTTGATATATCCGGTCGTAGTGGACAACCACTCGTGCCCCAGGAGCTCCTGCAGCGCCTTGAGGTCCATCCCGTCTCCATACAGCGAGGAAGCGCAGTAATGACGCAGGACGTGCGGCGTGAGTCGCCCAGCCCAAGCCGGCAGCTGCAGCTCGGCTTGCCTGGTCAACGCGGTGCGCAGTGCGTCGTCTCCTACCCGGCGACAACGCCCAACGGAGTCGTCGTTCCGCTCGCTCGGCAGCATTGGGGCGTCGGGGTCGGACCAGTCGTCGCCGAATTGATGGCGGACTTCGGCCAGCCACCAGTCAATGAGCCGGTCCGCCCCGTTGATCGCCGGCACAAGGCGGGGCTTGGGTCCCCGTCCGCGGCTTCCCTTGCCGAAGCGGACGTGGAGTTTGCCGAAGTCACCCAGGTCCGGGCGCCAGTCCCGGATGTCCAGCATGATCGTCTCGTTCATCCGGAGCCCGAGTCGACGCCACAGCGAGGCGGCGAAGTAGTTCCGGGCTGCGGGGAGATACTTCCGCGCCAACAGAACCGATCCACGCCACTGCGTGAACAGGTGATCAATCTCCGAGTCGGAGGGTGGAACGCGGACCGCGCCCTTGTTCCTGCCCGGCGGCCGGTTGAACTCATCGATGGGCTGCTCGACGATGCACCCGGTCAGGGCCCGAATGTCGCCCTGATAGCGGGCGGTCATGAAGTCGTAGAACTGGGCGATCGTTCCGGCCTTGCCGGCTCGGGTGTTGGCGCTGCGCCCCTCGTGCCGCAGTCCCGTGAGGAAACGGTCCGCGTCTTCGCAACCGGCCGCCCAGAGCGGCCCCGGGAGCGAGCGGGCGAAGTCAATGATCGTCGACCGGGTGTTCCCCACGTGACCGTCGGTCAGGCCAGCCGAGGCCATGGCGAGTGCGTACTGGTCGACGATCTCCTGCTCGAAGTCCTCGAGCTCCAGCTGGGTCAGAGTCCCCCGCGGAGAGGAGAGGTTGCGCACCACGGCCAGGGTCATGGGCACCTCGGTTCAGGGATCCACCGCATACGTCTGGGATACCGACTGAACGTCAGGAATCCCGACGGAACAGCGAAATATTCACCCCACCGAGTGAACCCCCCTTGGCCTGCCCTGCCAGGTCAGACAGTCCCCAAGAACGCACTGGAACACACGGTCATAGAGACATGAAGAATCACCGCGCCCTCATGGAGGGAGACCCAGCGCGTCACGACCTCGGGTTGGTCTGAACCGGGATGCCACGCGCCGCACGCAGATCCCGCACGGGAGTCTTGGCTTGCGGGAACCTATCGGCCAGAACACAGAACGTCGTCAGGGAATGGAGATCGTCCAGTTCAGGGATGTGCTCCTTGATCTGGTCCCGGAGTCCCTGCCTCCGCGCGGCCCATTCCTCGACATGCCACGCGATCATTCGATCGAGGTAGTCGATCGCTGGCTTGGTCCCGTTGAGACGGCGCTGGGCGTCGAGGCTTTCGCGCCCGGCAAGGACGTGTTCGAAGCGCCACAGCAACGCGAAATAGTGGTCGAGTATCTCCTTGGTCTGCTCCTCGCTCCGGGTGGCGGACCGCCGGTAGAACTCCAGAGCACTCCGGGACGCGGCGGCCTTCTCGGAGGTCAGCTCGTTGTACAAGCTCCGTGCCAGATCGAAAGAGTTGCGGATATCGATCCCCCTCCCGGCTCGCCAGGACAACAGGGCAGCGCCCCAGGGCCTCGGCGTGAAGTCGACTTGAGCGGGTTCGCCCCAACTGGCCTTGCTGGTGGGGTAGGTGGCAACATGCGGCAGGCGCGGTTGCCAGCGATCATGTGAGTGTCTACGTCCCATGATCCTTGCTGGAAGACCGTGCCTGCTCTCGCTGAATCATCTCCCATGCCCGCCGGGCTTGACCAGCTCACCGCCTCGCCGTCTCTGGCGGCTCAGGAGTGTCCCGGCCTGCTGGTCTGTCTCGCGAGGGTGACTGATCCCCGTGATCCACGGGGCCGGTTGCATCCTCTGGTCGGCGTGCTCGCCATCTGTGCGGCCGCGGTGCTCACTGGTGCGACCTCTCTGCTGGCGATCAGCGAGTGGGCGGCCGACGCACCGCAACTGGTCCTGGCTCGGCTCGGTGCCCGTCGCGACCCTTTCACCGGCCGTCACCAGGCCCCGTGCGAGACCACGATCCGCCGGGTCCTGACCCAGGTCGACGGCGATGTGCTGGATCGGGCCGTCGGCGGTTGGCTGTCTTCCCGGCTCCCGCAGAGCGCCGGGAAGTTGCTGCGGGCGATCGCGGTGGACGGCAAGTCCCTGCGCGGAGCCGCCCGCGCGCACGGCCGGAAGATCCACCTCCTGTCCGCCGTCGACCACGCAACCTCCGTCGTCCTGGGGCAGGTTGATGTCGAGAACAAGACAAATGAGATCACATGCTTCCAGCCCCTGCTGGACGACATCGATCTGCGCGGGGCGGTCGTGACCAGCGATGCGATGCACACCCAGCGCGAGCACGCCGAGTACCTGACCGGCCGGGGAGCCCACTACATCGTGATCGTCAAGGGCAACCAGAAGAAGCTCCGCAAGCAGATGAAGTCCCTCCCCTGGAAGCAGATCCCGCTACAGAACCGCACTACCGAGAAGGGACACGGCCGAGGCGAGATCCGCCGCATCAAGGTCTGCACCGTCGCCGGCCTGCTCTTTCCCGGAGCAGCCCAGGCCATCGAGCTCAAACGTCGGCGGGTGAACCGCAAGACCGGGAAGATCAGCATCAAGACGGTGTACGCGGTTACCAGCCTGAACGCCGGACAGGCCAACCCGACCGAGCTCGCGGCCCTGATCCGCGGGCACTGGTCGGTGGAAGCTCTGCATCACGTGCGAGACACCACCTTCGCCGAGGACGCATCGCAACTACGGTCGGGCAACGCGCCCCGCGCCATGGCCACCTGGCGCAACCTCGCCATCGGAGCACTCCGCCTCATCGGCCGACAATGCATCGCCGCCGCCCTCCGGAGAAACGCCCGCGACGCCACCCGACCGCTGCACATTCTGGACATTCCATGATCGCGAACCGGTCATACCGACTTCACGCCGAAGCCCTGGGCAGCGCCCAAGGCCACCGCCGCCGCGAACGCCGCGATGTACGCAGCTGCGCTCATTGATCCCACTCCCCCGTCCTCATCTTGCGATGACATCACCCTGGCATGCGGCAGACCCGAACGACCGTGTTCTGAGCTGCATTTGAGGCAGCACGGCGAAGTCGGCGTCGCGGTGTCCGGTCTGTCTGTCCCGTGTGGCCCCTGTGCCGTCCTGCAAGTCCTTCCCGGCGTGCGAATCCCGCCCATCCTCCCCCTTCCGCAAACCACCCCGGCCCCCAGCGCCGGCGGTGGTCATTCCGAGACTGGAGATCACCCATGCCCCGACCGAGCGTTTACTCCTTCGCGGTCCAGGTCGCCTCGCGCCTGCCCGACTCCTGGACTGCCGTCGCCCACCGCCTCGACCCCAGCCAACCGGGCCCGTTCCACGAGGTATGGGACGACCAGATGCTGGAGTGGGCCACCTCCGAGCACTGCCGCAGCAAGGCTGCCATCCTGACCAGCCGCAGCGATGACTGCCTGCTCGTCATGGCCCATCCGCAGCGGGACACCGACTTCATCGTCGGAGCACTGGCCCCTGCCCGCCTGGTCAAGAATCCGGTCGGCGACGCGAACGCCCCCCGCGCCATCCTGGTCGGCGCCGAGCCCGTCCGAGCCGCGACCGAAATCGCACGCCGCTACCTGCCCCGCTACCAACAGGCTGTGTGGCAGGTACGCATCCAGGCCCTGGCTGCCGCAGCCGACGGCATCCGGCAGGCATCCGACCGGTGGGACGCGGTATCCGATTCCCTATGTGACGAGGACGGCTGGCCGATCGACGAAGAGAACTACGCCGACGGCAACGTGGCACGCGACGCCGCTGCCTGGGAGCACGTCGAGACGTTCCTCGCGCACGGACCCGCAGTCCTCGCCGGCGTACGCGCGGCGGCAACCGGGGCCGACTACGCCGACGGTCCCATCAGCAGCGACCTGCGGCGACTGCACGGCATCGACACCGACCTCACACGGGCGGCCGAGATCCGGCGCGAGTGGCAGGAGGCCATCGCCCTGGTCACTTCCTCCACGCACGGCTCACGGGATATCTACGAGGTCCAGACGCGGGAGCTGCGCAATGCCGAAGGCTGGCACCACGCCGACGAACTGGCAGGCAGCGGCAAGGCCCTGGTCCGTGCCGCCGAACCCCTGACCGGACGGCTCGGCATCCCACCCGGGGCGCCGGAGCGGCGCATTCAGGCAGCACTTCAACGCTCCGCCATGGGCCTGCGTAGCGCGTCGGCTGCTGATCCGGCCGCACCAGGCACCTCGATTCCAGGTGCTGCACGCCGCTCCCGCTGACTCCCGGATATCACTGCTGTCCGGCCGGGCCAAACCGCCCGGTCGCCGCATCCTCGACCCACATCACCTCGCCGCCATCTGCCCCCGGTCGCTGACCTTGCCCTTCCTGGAGATCCCGCTATGACCTGCGCCCGCAGAACCCGGTCCGATCTCGAACTCCCCCTCGTTCAAACCCATTTCGGATGGATCTGCCATGCCTACCTCCAAGCACAACTCTCTCCCCGACATCGCGGTCGGCCACCACCCCGACTTCGGCATCGTCGCCAGCAACCCCAAGCAACTGGCCGCCAGTGCGTGGATGCTGAACGGCTTCGACTTCCACCCTGTCCCCGGCGAGCCCACCCTGTATGCGCTCGCCGATCAGCAACGTGACGGCCAGGACCGTGCGACCCGGGCCGTCGCGATCCTGCGCAAGGCGGGCTACCAGGTCGACGTGGATGCCGCGTTCGACCCCACGCTGTCCGCCGACGCGCCGCGCGTTCGTGACCGCTCCCAGCGCGCCGAGCCCGACGTGGCGTTCGCGGAGCACCCCCAGCTCGGCATCGTCGCTGCCACCGCCGACGGCGCGGTCCACGGCGGTCAGCTCCTCGAACAGCACGGCTGGCAGCACGACCAGCGCCTGGACATCTATACGCTGCCCCGCGCCACGGACCGCGGTGACGCATTGGGCGCGGTGGCACGGGCCACAGTGGCAATGAACCGCGCCGATCTCCGGGTGGCCGTGCAGTCACACCTTGCCCGGGACATTGCCGCGCGCCGCCCACCCGCTCCCACCGCCGCAGCGCGCCACGAGCGCAGCCAAAGTGGCGCCGCTCGCAGGTTCCCGGTCATGAACGCTGCCGCACTCGCCACCAGTCCCGCCCGCACCGGCCTACCTGGCAAGGCGCCGGTCCCCACGCCCGCCGCTTCCTCCCCGGCGGCCCGCCCCGTGGATCCGCGCGTCGCGTTCTCCCGCAATCGCTGACACCCGACAAGAAAGCAGGGCAGCTCTCATGGCTGTGAAGACGATCTGGAAAATCACGCATTCGTGTGGGCACCCGGCGGAGCGCAATCTGTCCGATCGGGCGGCCGACCGCCGGGCGGGCTTCGCGGAATGGCTCGCCAAGCAGGAATGCTCCGATTGCTGGAGGGCCGCAAAGGACGGCGACGAGCAGGACAATGCCGCCTGGCTGGAGGCCAAGCGCGCCGAAGAGCAGGCCGAATCGGACGCCTGGTCCGAGCGGTATCGGATGCCGCCAATGGAGGGCGCTGCCCGCGCCGTCGCGTGGGGCGTGCGCTGCCGCCACCAGGTCCTGGCCGCCGCCTACACCGCCCTGGTCCTGGAAGGCGGCACCAGCGAGGCCGCCTGGGAGGGGATCGAGGACGCGGCCCGCACCATCACCCGCGCCGGGTGGTGGCTCGATCAACGCTCCTCCGAGCCCGGTGACCTCAGCGAACTGCTCCAGGCCGCCACCGCAGCCGACCGGCCCACCGAAAACCCCCACTTCTGAACCACCGGTGCCCCGCCCCAGCGGAGCACCGGCCCCCACCCTCACCAGCCACCGAAGCGGATACCCCATGCCCACGTACCCCCTGCACTGCGACATCCAGGCGCACCGAAAGCACCACCGAGCTGCTCGCCGAACTGCACCGCAGCCAGACCGGCTTCGCCCCCTACCTGCTCACCGCCTGGTCGCCCGAACTGACCGCCCAGGACACCGTCCTGCTCCCCCACCTGGCAGCGCTGCTCGACGAACCGCTGGCCCTGCAGAAACCACGAACCGGCCACACCCCCTCCCGACGGCTCACCTGGCACTGCGCGATCCGCAACACCACCGGCATGGAACTGGACGACGACGACTCGTTCGAGCTGACCCGCGAGGTCCTGGACGCCACCGGCATCGAGCCGGACGACGACCCGACGGCCTGCCGGTGGGTGGCCCTGCGCAACAGCACAGACGGGCTCGACATCGTCGCCACGGTCATCCGCGAGGACGGTTCCTGGGCCCGTCTGCACAACGACGCCTACGTCGCGCGGTCCGCCTGCGGCAACTTCGCGCACGACCTCGGCATGGGCGGGCACGACTTGCCGCCGGGCAGGCGGCGAGCGAACACGCCGCCTGCCCGCCGCGCGTCTAGCACCTATCTCCGGCCGGGCCAAACCGCGGATTCTCCGGATCCTCGCCCTGGCAGCCCGAAACCAGGCTCCCCCACTCACCCGTGTCCCACGCTCGACGCCCAGGAGTCCCTGTGCCTGCCCCGTACATCACCATCAACATCGAGCCCAGCGGCAGTGTCTCGGCCAAGGGCGCCACCGATGACCTGTCCGCCACGCTCCTCAAGCACGCGGGCTTTCGTCAGATCGAGGACTGGTACGGCCGACGACACCGGCTGCCGACCACCACCCCGCAGGCGGACCGCTCCGCCATCGCCTCCCACGCAGCGGACATGCTCCGCGCCGCCCGGTACGCCGTCGACCTCGACCCCGACCTCGACACCGGCCAATTGACCACCCCCACCGACCCGCGCGGGCTGCAGGTAGCCGGCGGCCAGGTCCTGCGCCTGACCGACCAGATCAAGGGCGCGGCGAATGCCGCCGTGGCCGCCCACGCCGTCGACCAGCTCCTCGACCCCACCCACGGCGTCCTGATCCGGCTCCAGGAAGCACTCGAAGCCACCGCCGAGACGGTCACCGACCTCGACGACAACGCCTTCGATCTTGCCGACCGCTTCACCGCCGCCTCCGAACACCTCACCGCCGCCGTTGAGGAACTGGACGGGGCTCCTGCACAGTTGCATGGCCTCGGCGACTCGTCCCAGCGGCGGGACGACATCTACCAGGCCCAGACAGCCACCTACTACGCGACCGCTGTCACGAGCGCGGCCCGCGCCACCTCACCGGCCGCGACCCAGGCATCGGCGGCCCTCCGCGCGCCAGCCTCGGACACCGCCCCGCCCTCGACCGCGACCCCCTCGCAGGGCCCCCGCCCCCGGGCCCGGTGACCAGTGATGTCCTCAACACCATCCTCCCGCAGCGCTTCTCCCCGTCTGTCGCGCACCTACCTCATGCGGGCCACCGATGCCCTGGCCAGCGCGACGGCCACCTACGCGATCCCGCTCCTGGTCCTGATCACCACCGGGTCCACCGCCCTGACCGGCCTCGCCTTCCTACTGGAATGGACGCCCCGCCTGGCCGCCTTCACCTTCGCCGGATCGCTGGCCGACCGCTGGGGTGCCGGCCGCATCTTCCGCACGGCCAACCTCGCCCGCACCGCCGTGGTCGCCCTGACCGGTGCGATACTGCTGACCCTTTCCCCCACCGGAACGACGACCACCTGCGTGGTCATGGCCTTCGGTGCTGCCTCCGGGCTGCTGACGGAGATCTCCTACGTCGCAGTGGAAACACTCGGCGCCCAAGCCAGCCGCCGCCTCGGCCAGGAAGCGCACCGAATCCAGGCCGCACAGACCGGCATCGACCAAGGCGCCCTGCTCATCGGTCCGCTCCTGGGCGGCCTGTTGCTGCTGGCCGGCCCGAGCGTACTGCTGGCCGTCGTCGCCGCGCTGGCCCTGGCAGCAGCCGCAACCGCGCGGGACGACGGTGCCCCGGCCGACCATCCTCCGGTGCCCAGCAGTCTGCGGTGCGGATGGCGGACCGTGCGCCGCACCCCTGCGCTGGCCTGGCTGATCGGCGGCCTGGCCTCGTCGAACCTGGCCTTCGGTGTCCTGCAGGCCGCCGCGCCGATCACGGTCATCCACCAGTTCCACCACTCCCCCGCCACCGTCGGCGCGGTGTGGAGCGCGGCAGCCGTCGCCTCCCTGCTCGCCGTGTGGGCCACCCGCCGAGCCATCGACCGCTGGCAGGTGTGGCCGGTGGGCGCGGTCGCCACCGCCCTCTCCACCGCAGCGTGCCTGGCTACCGCCCTGGCCCCGGGCTTCCCCGCATACACCGCGGCGATCGCGCTACTGATGGCCGCCGACGGAGCGCTGACCGTGGTCCTGCGCACGCTGCGCAGCCGTCTCATCCCCTCGCGGGCGTTCGGCTCCACCCTGTCGGTGACGATCATCCTGGTGCTGCTGCCGCTGCCCCTGGCCGGAGCCCTGGTCGCGGCCGTCCCCGCCGCCGACCTTCCGCACCTGCTGCTGGTGTGCGCCGTCCTGCAGGGCGCGGTGCTCGGCGCGTGCTTCACCGGCCTGCGGCGCCACCGCGCCGCCTGCGACATGCCGCACCCTCCGGCCCTCGCGCTGCAGAGCAGTGGACCGATCGCGCCCATGGACGCCCCATGACCACCGGCTCACCACCCTGGCCGGCCTTGCCTCTCCTTCCCTTCCTCATCCGATTCCCTCACCACGGAGGCTTTGCCATGTCTCGATCCTCTCTTCCGGTTCTGATCATCGTCGGCGGTACAGACCCGGTCTTTCGGCGCTATTGCGTCGAGCAGGCCGCCGCCGCGTATCCGATCGTGCTGATCGACGCCAAGCCGCCGACCTGGCCGCAGGGCCTGGTAGTCGACCACGAGATCGCCGACATCCGCGATCCGGCCGCCGTGATCGCCGCCGGCCTGGCGCTGGCCGAACGGCACGCCATCGCCGGGGTGGTCACCTGGGACGAGTACGCCCTGGTCCCGACCGCAGAACTCGTCGCCTGTCTCGGGCTGCCGGGCAACACGGTGGCGTCGATGAACGCCTGCCGGGACAAGGCGACCAGCCGCCGGCTCTTCGCAGAGCACGGCGTCCCGTCCGCGGGATCCACCCGCGTCGACACCCTGGCCCAGGCGACCGCTGCCGCGCACCGCACGGGCTTCCCCGTGGTCCTCAAGCCCTCCTCGCACGCGGGAAGCATCGGCGTGATCCGCGTCGACCGTCCCGAAGAGCTGTCCGCCGCGTGGGAGTTCGCCGGCGCCGGGGCCGGGGAGCAGGGACCTGAGGGCTGCGGCGTGTTGGTCGAGGAGTACCTGGACGGGCCCGAGATATCAGTGGAGTGCGTCACCCAGCACGGCGTCACCACGGCGGTGGCCGTCACCCGCAAGGAGGTCGCCTTCGCACCGTACTTCGAGGAAGTCGGCCACACAGTTACCGCCGACGACCCACTCCTGCCCGAGGCGGCTCCCGTTGCCGTCCAGGCGGTTCGAGCCCTGGGGGTCACCGACGGCGTGCAGCACGTGGAGATGCGCCTTACCGTCAGTGGTCCGCGGATCATCGAGGTCAATGCCCGGATCGGTGGCGACCTGATCGGCACACTCGTCCGCCTCGCGACCGGCCTCGACCTGCCCCGGATCGCCGCCGACCTCGCCTGCGGGAAGATTCCCGATCTCGCCCCCACCGCGCACAGCACCGCCGCGATCGAGGTCCTGTATCCCCCGGCCGGTGGCACCCTCACCGCCTGCCACTTCCCGGTCGAGCCCGGCCCGCAGCATCCGTGGCTGCATCAGGTGGCCTGGTTGCGTGATGTCGGGGACCGGGTCGCCCTGCCGCCCGAGGGAGACCTCGACAGCGCGCGGATCGGCCTGTTCATCGTCACCGCCGACAGCCCCGCCGATGCCCGGAGCCGCCTGACGGCCCTCAGCAACCAACTCACCCTGACTGTCGCCGGACCCCCCGCCACAGCGTGAACCGCCGCCGGCCCGGCCACCCGGCACCCGATGACTCCCCAGTCCGACCCACCACCTGAACAGGAGCCGCCCCATGACCAGCAGAAGAGCGCCGCGCGCCCCACCCCCTTCCCACCCGCTCTCCCTCCTTGGATTCGCCATGCCCTCCCCTCGTACCCGTGCGCCCTCCACCACCACCGGGACCGACGCGCTCCTCTACCTCCTGTTCGGTGTGCTCGGCGCCGCCCTCGCTTTCGGTTCGCTGGCTTGGCTGACCGGCAACCTCACCAACGCCCTGGTCGGCGACGGCCCCTGGGTGCCGTTCACGGCCAGTGACGCACTGCTGCACCCCGAGGTGCTGTGGCCTCACCTGAGTCCTACCGCCCTGCTGATCGGCGCCCGGGTCATCCCCGGCCTGCTCGCCCTCGGCCTCACCTTCACCGGCGTGGTCCTGTGGCTGCGCATACGCGGCGGCGCGAAGAACGGCCTCGCCCGCAAGGCCGACCTCGCCCCGCTGCTTAACAGGCAGATCACCGCGAAGGCGAAGAGCCTGCGGCCGAGCCTGTCCGACCTCAAGGCGAAGGAGATCGCCCCGGCCGACCGCGGGGTCCTTGTCGGCACGCTCTCGCCTGGCCGCGCCAAGGTTCGCGCCTCGTGGGAGGACGTGATCGTCGCGATCATGGCGCCACGGTCCGGCAAGACCACCAGCCTGGCCATCCCCGCGATCCTCGCCGCCCCCGGCCCGGTCCTGCTGACCAGCAACAAGGCCGCGAACGACGCGTTCACCGCGACGGTCGACGCCCGCGCCAAGGTTGGCACGATCTGGACGCTGGATCCGCAGCAGATCGCCCACCACCCGCGCGAGATGTGGTGGGACATCCTGGCCGACGCCCGCGATCTCGCCGGGGCCAAACGTTTGGCCGGTCACTTCGTCGCGGCAAGCGTGGACGAATCCAACGGCTCGGACTTCTGGTCCACCGCCGCCAGCAACACGCTCGGAGCACTGTTCCTGGCCGCTGCCAGCAACCGCCGTCCGATCACCGACGTGCTCGCCTGGCTCGCCTCCCCAGCAGACCGCACCCCAGTGGACCTGCTCACCGATGCCGGCCACCACGCGGTCGCCGCCCAGCTCCAGGGCACCGTCAGCGGGGCCACGGAAACCCGTGACGGCATCTATGAGACAGCGCGGCAGTACGCAAGCTGCCTGCTCGACCCGGACGTCGCCGCCTGGGTCACTCCCACCAAGGGCCTGCCCGAGTTCAAGCCCTCCGCTTTCGCCACCTCCCGCGACACCCTGTATCTGCTGAGCAAGGACGGCGGTGGATCCGCCTCGGCGATCATCGCGGCCTCGGCCGACGCGGTCATGCGCGCCGCCGTGGTCGTCGCGGAGCGCTCCGGAGGACGCCTCGACCCGCCGTGCCTGTGTGTCCTGGACGAGGCCGCCAACGTCTGCCGGATCTCCGATCTCCCGGACCTGTACTCGCACTTGGGCAGCCGAGGTGTGATCCCCATGACGATCCTGCAGTCCTACCGGCAGGGCCAGAAGTGCTGGGGCGAGGCCGGAATGGACGCCCTGTGGTCCGCCGCCACGGTCAAGATCATCGGTTCGGGTATCGACGACAGCGACTTCGCCGACCGGCTCTCGCGGCTGATCGGCGACCACGACGTACAGACCACCTCGGTATCCACGTCCGATGGCGGCAAGTCCACCTCCGTGTCGATGCGCACCGAGCGGATCCTGCCGCCGGACGCGATCCGCGCGCTGCCCAAGGGCCAGGCACTGCTGTTCGCTACCGGCATCCGGGCCGCGATGCTCAACCTCCAGCCCTGGTACAAGGAACCCGTCGCCAAAACGGTCGGCCCGGCCTCCGCCCGCGCGACCAAAGCCATCACCGAGCGGGCCCTCGCCAAGACTCTTGGCCGCGACGACTTCGAGCTGTCGGCATGAACGACCCGACCCTCAAGGTGCTGTCGCTCAGTGCCGCGGTCCAGTCGAGGAGCCTGCTGCTCATGGCAGCCGAAGGCCACCTTCCGGGGCTGGACCTGGCGATCTTGCCGGCACCCAGGATGTGAACCCGCCGCCGTCTACTCCCATGCAGGCCGGATCGAATGGAGTTCGACGCGGCGACCCGTGCGGGCAATGCGTCGGCGACCGCGGAGGGCACCCCGCTGCTGAGCCAGGCGTACGTGCACCGCTCCCGGCGCCCGCTGGATAAGGCCCCGATCGACCGGGTCACCGCCCATGAGCGGTCCGGCCGCCAGGGCGACGTCTTCGACGCCGCCGCGGACGCCGAACTGGAACTAGGCGAGCCAGAGGGCTGCTCCCAATGGTCCGGCCGCTCCGGTGCCCCGGTCCAAGCCGACCTCGACCTCGCGATGTGAACCGTCTTGTCCCCTCTACTTGTTCAGGAGATCCCTCATGACCTCACCCGGCCCATCCTCCTCGGCGCCGTGCTCCGGGCGACTCGCCCGTTCGCCGGTCGTACGGCGCGATGGCCAGTGGTGGCTGGTCAACCGCGGTGGCTCGATCCTCGCCACCGACCCGACGTTCACCGGTGAACTGGACCGCTTCGCCGCCGCGATGGCTGCCGCCGACCAGGCGGTCGCCGCCCTGCGCGCCCAGCCGGACGAGCCTTCGGACCTTCGCCCCCGGGGGCGGCGATGAACCCGCTGCTGGGTGCCGAGCAGGCGGTACTCGGCGCTGTGCTGCTCGACCCGGGCCAGCTCGCGCACCTCGATTGGCTCGCACCGGATTGCTTCTATCGGCATGCCCACCAGGCGCTGTTCGCCTCGCTGCGCAAGCTCCGGGCCGATGGCCACCCCGCGCTCGCGGACCAGGAGGCGGTGCCGCTGTCGTGGGTGAGCGACGCGGTCGACGAGGCCAGCCACCACGTCCGGGGGCTCACGGTGGCCTATGCGCACACCCTGATCGCGGCCTGCCCCCGCCCCGGTCATGCTCCGGTCTACGGGCGGATGGTGCTGGAGGGTGCGATCCACCGCAGCGTCACCGAACACGCGATCCGCCTGCAGCAGGTTGCCCGTGCCGACGCCCTACAGGGGCAGGTCGAGGGAGCGCTGCACCAGGCGGACGTGCTGGCGGGGGTCCTCGGCGACCTCGCCCTTCGCTGGGGATCCGAACCGCGCCCCGTTAACCCCACCGCACCACCGGCCACGGCCGCCGTCGGACTCTCCCCGGTCCGGGACGACCATGTCGCCGAGGAGGAACGATTCCTGTTGGCGGTCCTGGTCGAGCGGCCACAGGAGATGGGCGAGGTGGTCGGGTGGCTGCGGCCGGGCGACTTCGCCGACGCCGCCCACGGTCACCTCTACCGGTGCCTGGGCGCCCTGCACCACCGCGGCGAGCCCATCGACCGGATCACCGCGCTGTGGGAGGCCCAGCGTCGTGGCCTGCTGGCCGACGGCACGCTGAGCGCCGAGCAGGTCACAGGGATCTGCGACGGCGGGGGTGCCGGCGGTGCCGAGTGGCTCGGTGAGCGGATCATGCGCTCCTCCGTCACCCGCACGGCCACCGCGTCTGCCCGCGCCATCCGGGCGCTGGCCGAGAACGAAGCCCTGGCCCCTGGGCGGCTCATCAGCCACGCCTTGCACGCTCTGGGTCCGCTCGATGAGGTGCGTGCCCGATGGCAGACCGTCACCAGCCAGCCCGCCCCGGCGCCGCCGGCCCCCGCGCCGCCGAC
Organism: Streptomyces sp. SID13666; assembly: GCF_010548325.1. Classification (NCBI taxonomy): domain Bacteria; kingdom Bacillati; phylum Actinomycetota; class Actinomycetes; order Kitasatosporales; family Streptomycetaceae; genus Streptomyces; species Streptomyces sp. SID13666. Next base: position 13,785 of record NZ_JAAGLX010000016.1, read on the forward strand.
CGAGACGTCCCCGGCAGCTCGGGTGCAGGCCGCACTCTCGCGCAGCACGCCGCGACCAGCCGCACAGCCCTCGGAACGTCCCGGCACTGTCTCCGCGCCATCGGCCGCGCGCCCCTCCTCTCGGACCCATACCTGAAAGGTCCCCACCCGTGAGAGGGACCCCCGCCATCCCCCTCGTCTGTCCGTCCCGCACCATTGGAGCCATCCCGTGACCGCCATTTCCGACGCTCTGGCCCTGCGTGCCACTGCCTCCGCGTTCGACGCCCAGCGCGGCAAGCTGCCCGTGCTCGACGATCCGCACCGTTCCCCCGAACCCATCGCCGTCTGCCGCCAGATCTCCGAACTCGGCAAACTGATCACCGACCTGAGCGACGAGGTCCTGTTCCGCGTCGGCGCCGACGACACCGCGGCGCATACCCCCCGGGTCGTCACCGCGTTCGCCTCCGCTATCGAGCCCGCGTGCGAGGCCGCCGCCGCACTGGGCGCGGTCAGCCACCAACTGGCCCTTCTCCAACAGGCTTGGCCCTACCGTCACAAGCCCGACACCAGGGACGCCCATGACACCGCCATCCATGCGGTCAAGGACGCGCTGACGGCCGCAGAAGGGGCTCTGTGGGACGCCGCGTCTCCGCTGCACGCCGCCTCGGCAGCGATCGCTCCCCCGTCCATCCGGCTCCAGGCCGCCCGTAGCCGGTCCACCACCACCGCCCCCGGCCCGGGCCCGCTGCCTCCTGCCAGCCCTTCCATGCCGTTGGCCCCATCGGGCCGAGCCGTACGGGGCCGGTGACATGGAAACCACAACCCTGCGACTGCCGCTGATCGGCTCGCTCTGCTCGGGGTACGGCGGTCTGGACCTCGGGGTCCAGGCTGCCCTGGGCGGCCGGACCGCCTGGCACGCCGAGATCAACCCCGACGCCTCCCGCATCCTGGCCCGGCACTGGCCCGGCGTCCCCAACCTCGGCGACATCACCACCGTCAACTGGGCCCACGTTCCCCGGGTGTGCATCCTGACGGCCGGTTTCCCCTGTCAAAGACGTCTCGGTCGCCGGCCGCCGAGCCGGACTCAACGCCCACACCCGCTCCGGGCTCTGGCTGCACGTCGCCCGTGCGGTCGAAGCCCTCCGCCCCTGCCTGGTGGTGATCGAGAATGTCCGCGGCCTCCTCACCTCCCCCGCCGGTTCCCCTGGCGACGTGGAATTCTGCCCGTGGTGTCTGGGAGACACCCCAGGCCAGCCTCCTCTGCGAGCACTCGGTGCCGTACTCGGCTCCCTGGCCGACCTCCGGTACGACGCACGATGGCTCGTGCTTCGCGCCTCCGACATCGGCGCCCCACACCGACGCGAACGGGCCTTTCTCACCGCCTGGCCCGCCGAAGACGCTGCTCAAGACCCCGACAAGCAACATCGGCAAGAACGGCGGCAGCCAGCACCCGACGAAACGCAAGCAGGGCGGCCATGGCCCGAATCTGGCCGACGAGGTGGAGTGGCTGCTGCTCCCTACCCCGAAAGCGTCGGACGGGATCAAGGGCTCGCCGAACCAGCGGCACGGCAACGGCGACCTGACCCTCCCCTCGGCAGCAGCCTCACTGCTGCCCACCCCGAGGGCCAGCAATACGGGCAGCTCTGGGCGCCGTCCCGGCAAGGGCTGGCGCCCGCCTCTGTCGGCGGCGGTTCTGCCGCTGTGGGTGGAGGCGAACCCGGAGGCCGGGGAAGCGACGGGCGGTGGGGACCGTACGGCGCCGCCATCGCCCGATGGGAGACCCTCACCCGCCCGGCACCCCCGCCCACCGACGCGGCCGGACGCCTGCGCGCGGACTTCGTGGAGTGGATGCAAGGACTTCCAGCCGGCTGGGTGACCGCCACCCCCGGACTCGGCCGGCCCGCTCAACTCACCGCCCTCGGCAACGGCGTGGTTTCCCAACAGGCGGCCCGAGCAATCCAGTTGCTGGCGCCACCGTTCCCCCGCTGCCCCCGCTGCACCGCCCCGTAGCCGCCTTCTATCGCCATTTTCCGGCCGTGCCAAATCGTGGAATCTCCGGATCCTCATCCCCATGCCCGCCCCCTTCCCCCGATGGAGACCTGCCGTGACCTGCAGAAGAGCGCCGCGCGCCCGCCTCGCCCTACCCGCTCCCACCTCTTGGATCCGCCATGTCAGACCCCACCCCGGCCACCCCCGAACCCGAGCCGTTCCGCGTATCCGACGAGGACCTCGACGACCTCGTCACCCACCTTGCCAAGACCATGGCCGAGGTCCGCCAGCACGGTGTCATCCTCGACCGCCTCGACTCCGAACCCGGCCCTGCACCCGTTCCCCCGCAGCCCGCCGAAGCCGACCCCGATACCGAGCCTGCCGCCGCCGATCAGGCCGGCGGCCCGATGTCCGTGTTCATCCTCGCCCTGGGCGAGAAGGCGTACGCCGTCGAGCTGGGCGCGCTCAGCGCCTGGGTGAACTGCCTGTTCCTGCCGGTCTACGGCCGGGAGATCAGTACCACCCGCCCGTGGTGCGACCAGTGGCACGAGCACCTTGAGGCCGTCGCCCGGCTGCACGCGCTGTGGCTCGCATGGCAGCAGCTCACCGATGCCGAGGCCGGCCTGTCCGGTCCCTCAACCTGGCACCGCGACCACCTCGACCAGGCCCTGGTCCACCTGCGGGCACCCGATGGGCCGTTCGCCGCGTGCACCACCAGCCCAAACCGGCCCAACCACCGGCTGCTGGCCACCCCGGCGCCCGAGATGGAAGAGGCCACCTCGTGAACAGGGAACCCGACTTCGGCCTGGATGATTTCGAGCCCGCCGACGCCGCCTCCGCACGCGCCGAGAGCAACCTGTGGGCCGCCGACCTGACCGTGCTGGCCGAGCACCACACCGCTCCGACGGGTTCGCAGAGCTATCTCGTCGCCCACGACCGCTCGGTGACCTGGGGGGTCCCCGGCGATCCACAGCTCGTCGCCATCAAGATCGAACGGGATCCCGGCAACCGGACGTACACCTTCGAGTCCGCCAGCCACGCCACGGTGTCCTTCGCCCAGAACTGGCTGATCGAACGCGGCTGCCCGCCCGAATCGATCGCGCAGGGAACCGACTTCATCGCGGCGGCCGACGACCTCACGGTCCGCGTCGAGGAGCAGATCCGCGCCTCGGGCGACCGCTACGAGGTCCTCGACTCCCGATCCTGGGACTACGACCCGTGCGAGTCGTGGACCATGGTCCACGACTCCAGCGCCGCCCAGGCCCCGGTCCGGGTCTTCCTCGACGAGGGAGATCTGAAAGCCAACACCTACACGGTGCGCGAGGGCGCCTTCGCCGACCGGGAACCCGCCCAGGAGTGGCTGGACAACCGCGACGGACCCCTGCCCGAGCCGCCCGAATACCGCCGCGATGCGACAGCCCTGCGTACCCGTGCGGCGCTCAGCCGTTCCACCGGACCCGCCGTGGACCCGCAGGGCGGCCTCAACACCGACACCGTGCCGTCCGCGAGCGCGAGCCAGCGGCCGACGTCTGGGCGGTCGGTGTGAGCCGCGCCCGCTTCGCTTTCGCCGCGCACCCCGACGCCATCGCCGACCTGCGCGAACTGCCCGACGCGATCCGGGACCAGGCGCTGCTGCACCTGCAGGACCTCGTCCACGGAGAGCGCGTCGCCAAGCGCCTTGAGGGCCGCCTCGACGGCTTCCACAAGGTCTACCTCGGCACCGGCACCACGTTCGCGAGCCACCGGTTGGTGGTCCAGTTCCGCAGCGCGCCACCCGACTCAACGCACGCCCGCGAGGTGTATCTGGTCGCGGCCGGTGCCCGCAAGGACTACGCGGTCTACCGCACCGCCCAGCTCCGCACCGGCATCACCCAGGCCGACGAGACCGATCCGGCAGCCCAGGCCCGTATCCAAGCCGCCCGGTCCCGATCCCCCCACGCAGGCGCACTCTCCCCGAGGGTCCCGCCTGCCGTTTCTGCGGCGGCCAGCACCAATGTGCCCGCCGACTCCCGAAAGGCTTCCTTGCGATGACCAACGACCGCACCCCGGTGGCCCGCACCGAACTGGCCGGTCTGCTCACCGAGGCGGGGCAGAGCATCTCCGGCATCCTGCTCGCCGAGTACCCCACCCCGGCCAGCCGGTCCTACCTCCACCCCGTCCTCGGGGTGCTGTCCGCCGGCCCCCGAGTGGTCGGGGAGCTGACCGACCGGCTCGAAGGGTTCCTCGACGAACCCCTCCCTGCCAGCAGCATCGGTCTGTTCACCCTCGCCTCCTACGCCTCCGCACTCGGTTGGCTGACGGAGTCCCTGGCCGAACTCACCTCCACCGTCGACCAGATCTGCACCCACGTCGGTATCCCCGCCACTCCACCGGATCCTGCCGTCCTCGCACCGTCACCGCAGGAAGAGGACGGCGAAGGGTTCGACTTCGGGTTCAGCGCGCTGGAACTGGCGGCCATCCGCACCGCCGCCGAGGCAGCCGGGCTGGCCTCCGACGAGTACGTCCAGGTGCTCTCCCAGTCGCTACTCGCCGCCGCCCGCATCACCGACGCCTGCATGGAAATCGCCAGCGGCCTGGACGAAGACGCCAAGTACGTCCTCGGTGAAGCCACCGACCACGTCTGGATCGGCGAAGGACCCAACAGCCTGCCCACCTTGGTCCGCTCCTTGCTCGCCCGGATGGAAACGACCACATGAACCCCCACGACCCGGCCAGGCGGCCCGGCGCGCACGCGGTCACCGAGGAGTTCGGCGTCGAGGACCCATGGAAACTGAGCGACGGCCACCCATTCCGCGACCCGCTCGATCTTGTCGGCAGGATGGTCGCCGAAGCCGCCCGCGATGTAGACGAGTTGCACGGCGAGCTGACCCGCGCTGCGCAGTCCGCGATCGAACTCCTTGAGCCCATCGGGCGGGGCGAACACGCCGGCATGCGCGGCTGGTACGGCATCCTGCGCACCGCAGGTCCGCAGATCGAGCTGCTCGTCGCACGCCGGGGAGCAGCCTACGAACACCTGACCCGCGCCATGTCCACCTACCACCGCCTTCTGCCCGAACCGGACACCGCGCTGGCCTTGAAAGCACCGGGGCAGAACCTGGGGCCGGCCCCGGAGCATGAATCGGAGCCGGGGCGGGACGACGACTGGGCTATCGCGGATGGTCGCCAGCTCGCGGCCCTTCAGGCGGTCGAGGCGGGCGGCCTGCGCTTCCACCAGAGTGCGGTCTACGGCGACACCTGGCTCTGCGACGGAGAGGGCAACCGGCCCAAGGTGCTGGCCGAAACAGCCGAACGGCTGATGGCAGACGGGCTGCTGGAGAAGGACGCCAGCACGTCGCTGTACCGGCCTGGCCAGCTCCTGTCGCTCACACCGCACGGCGAAACAGCGCTCCAGGACGCCCGAACAGCCGCACCACGCGTATCCGCTGCCCTCAGCCGCAGCCACCCCGCCTCGGCTCCAGGAGTCGCGGTCACCGACACCGCCCCCGTTTCCCTCGGCGGCACGGCCTCCAAGCCCTCCCGCTCCCGCTGAATCCCCAGGAAGGAAGCCCCTCATGTCCACCGCGATCTACACCCGCCTTCTGGTCGAGCACCGCTACGGCCGCCCGCTGGAGGAACTGCAGCGGAACGGCGCGCACGGCGGCCCCGGCGATCCTGTTCTGCCGATCGTGCTGCGTCGGCTCGACGGCCTCGCCGCGACAAGCGGGCGGACCCGCGCGGCCCGCCGCCACCTCGACACGGCCTGGCAGCAGTGCCGCACCGGCGAGCACACCCTCGACGACCGCGTGGTGCTGTTCGCCACCGAGGTCGCAGAACTGGAACGGCAGGAGCAGTCGGAAGCCGAGGTTCTGTGGGACCTCCTGGACGTCCGCCTCCTGCTGGAGTGGCCCGCACGCCCCGCTCCCGCCCGAGGGGCACCCACCGAGCTGGGCGTCGAGGAGCTGATGCCTGCCGCCCGCCATGTCTCCGCCGGCCTGTCCCGCCTCAACCGCGACGCCTTGCGCCAGGGCCTGCGCGACCGCGGCATCCACGTCAGCAATCACCGCCTCGGCATGGTGCTCCAGCATCTTCGCGCCGAGCGCGCCCCTCGCTGACCAGCCTCCACGACCCCCCTCTCTCGAACCGCCCCTCTACCCCGCGGAGTTATCACCATGCCCTCCCTTGTGCAGTCCGGCACCTCGCCGATCGGTGCCGTCGACGCCCAGCGCGTCGAGGACGCGCTCGCTCTGATAGCGCCGAAGTGGACCACCTGGGTCGTCCAGACCCTGGCCCAGCAGAGCGGCCCCCTGCGCGTGCGCGACGTCGCCGCCCGGCTCCCCTTCGTCAACGGGCAGCTCGTCGGCAAACGGCTGGCCCAGATGCACGCCGACGGGCTGGCGACCCGTGCCGGCGATCGCCACGGCAGGCGGTACCAGCTCAGCGGGTTCGGCACCTCGCTCTCCCCGGTGCACCAGGCCCTGTCCGAGTGGTCCCAGGCGCACCTGTCGCTCGACGAGGTGGCCGGTGCCGAGCGCGTCGAGGATGCCGTGCGCCATTTGCACCTGCGCCACTCGACCACCGTGATCCAGGTCCTCAACGCGGGCGGGCCCATGCGGTTCGTCCACATCGCCGAGGAGGCCGGGCTGGACAACGGCTTCACCAGGCTGCGCCTGAACCGGCTTCGGCGCGACGGCCTGGTGACCCGCACCGGCCCGCGCTGGGGCGACCCGTATGTCCTGACCGACGCCGGTAAAGCGCTGGGCCCCGTCTACGCCGCCGTCGAGCACTGGAACAACCCTGGCGCCGTGCCGCGTCCCGCTGCCACCCCGGTCGCGACGGCCATCCGCACCCACACCGGGGCACCGCTGGGGTCGGACGGCATCCGGACCGCAGCAGCGTTGCGGCGAAGCCCCGCCGCACCGGGGGACCTGTTCAGCCACGCCCCGCAACCGCGGGTGGAGACGGCGTTCACCGTCCGGTCCACCCCCTCACGCGGCCGGTGACCGGCATGCCCCCAGCGCCAGATCCGCATCTCCGCTGCCCCCGTGCCCGCGCGCCGCCGCGCAGTCCGCCGCCGACTGCGCGCGGGCCCGTTCCCCACCTCCTCCAGGAGCCCTCCCCCGTGTCCGTGACCCTGTCCCTTCCGGGCAACCTCGCGCCCGACACCGTTCTGCTGGTCCGTCCCGTGTACCTCGCCGGGCGAGGCGACACCGCCGCGATCTACGACGCGCTGTCCGAGCGCGGCTGGGGCAACGCGGCCACCAACAGCGGCCTGATGTTCACCAGCCCCCACCAGAACGCACAGGTCGCCTACCTGCCCGCCAGCCCCAACGGAGGCTGGAAGGTCACCGAGTACCGCGAGCCGCTGGGCATGCCCGTCTGGTCAGCCAGCTTCTCCGAGACCACTCCTGCCGAAATCACTTCCGCCTTCACCACCGCCCTCGCTCACAGTCTGCCCAGTCGGCACCGGGACTTCCTGTCCGGCGGCCCCCACTACCGGCCACCGAGCAGCCCTGCCGGCCTGCTGGCCGACCGCGGATGGGAGACCGATGACACCGCCCAGTACCTCTACCAGCGCTCCCCGGACGGACACTCCTCGTTCGCGCTGCGCAAGAACCACCTCGACGAGTACGCCGAGCTCGAAGGTGCGGCCCCGGCGCTGTGGACGATGCACGGCGGCTTCGACCAGGTCAACGGCGAGCACTGGCAAGCCGACTTCACCAGCGCCACCCCCCTGTACCTGGTGCGGGAGGCCGTACTCGCCCTCACCAGCACCGAACCCGTTCAGCGGCCACTGTGCGAAGTCCCCGAACGGAATTTGCCGTACGTCACCGCCCGGTCCGCTGATGAGGCCCGCGATCCGCGCCGGTCGGCCGCCCTTGCCCGCACGCCGAACACCCCGCCAAGCCGCCCGTCCACGCCTGCAGGGTCGTCCCCCGCGAACGCGTCCCTGTCCGCCCCGTCACGCCGCCGCTGACCAATTTCCCTGGGAGAAGCCGTGCCCTACCAGCAGGACTCCGAGTGGTGGCGCGAGTACCACGTCACCCCGCGCTATCTGGCTGGATCGACCTTCACGGGCGATCCCGCGCTCCAGCCCCTCCTCGCCCTGGGCTGGACAACGACCCGAGACGATCTGGGCAACGTGTACGTCAACGCCCCGGACCAGACCGTCCGCCTGGGTTACCTGCCCGAAGGCGACGACGACGCGCTGTGGAAGATCACGGCGTACTCCGACCCCTTCGCGATGCCCCGCTGGCAGGTCACCTACCAGGACAGCACCCCCACCGAGATCGTCGCCGGGTTCACCACCGCGCTCGCCACCGCCTATACCGAAGGCCCAGACGCCTACCTCTACTACGGCAACAGCACGCTGGCCGCGCTCGACGTCGGCACCCCGCTGGCAGCAGCAGGCTGGAGCCACTACTTCGCCACGACCAACGTCTCCTTCCGCTCCCCGGACGGGCTGGCCGAGGTCCACCTACGCCGCAACCGCCTCGACCACACAGCGGAAATGACGGGGCATCAAGAGCGGTGGCTCATGCTGGCCGGACCACCCGGCAGCCAGTGGTACGCCACCGCCTCGTCGTTCACCCCCGAGGGCCTGGTGGCCGCGATGAACACCGCGTTGACCGACCCCGCACCGGTCATCCGCTACGGCGGCGACCTGCGCCACCTTCCCCCGCAGGCGACCGTGACTGCGATCAAGCCGCCGCTGCCGACTCCCTTGGACGTCCGTCGCGCTCAGGCCGCCGTTGCCCGCTCCACCGTAGCGTCCCCGGCCGCCGGCGCGCGGCCCGTCATCCCGGCTCCCCGCGCGCCCACCGCTCCGCAGCTCCCGCGCCCGGGACACCGCCGCTGACCACTGCCCGCCTCACGTTCGGAGCCAGCCATGTCCGATGCCACAGCCCTCGACCAGGCCGACGCGATGATCGAGAAAGCCTGGGGCCGCCCCATCACCGCACTGGAAGACTTCGCGGCCCGCCGCCCAGTACAGGACCCGCTCCTGCGAGCGGTGATGCGTATCCGTTCGTCCCTCGTCATTTCGGACAACGCCGTCGCCGTCCAACAGGACCGTCTGCACGCCCTCACCCGGCCCGGCCATGTGCCGGCCTTCTACGACCTGGGCCGCATCACCAGCTCGGCGGTGGATCTGCGGGTCGCGCAGGCCGAGAGCCGCACGGGCCTGCAGGCGATCAGCCACGTGATCGAGGCCCGCGAAACCGCCGTGACCGCGGACCGGGCACCGGCGGTCCGCCTCGCATAGGCTGCCGTCGCCCGCTCCGCGCACGCACCGCGCGCCCTGGGCCAACCCCCCGACCAGGCAGCCCCATCGGTCGGTGCCGGCCCGACGGTCGCCACGGCCGGGCCTCGCAGGTAGCCGGTCAGTCCGTGTCCTCCTCGCCGTGGTCTTCCCGAACCCGGGAACCCACCACGTGGGCCAGCTCCTCCACCGTCATCTCCACCCGCCGCCCGTCCGACACCCGACGCTCCACCACCGCATCCCCGTCACGCGCGGCGTCGGGCTTCATGCCGACGGCCCACTGGCCGTCGGCGACCATCGCGATGTCGCCTACCGTCCACGGCCTACCGGCCGCGCGGATCTTGCGCTCCAGCCCGGCACCGTCCCCATGTCTGCCCGGCTCCGCCACGCCTGTCCCCTTCGGCCCCGTACGGCCCTGCGCCGCGACCTAGTTACGACAACCGGCCGCGCCGATCCATTCCTCCCGCCCGCCGGTACACCGTCCTCGGCGGCCAGTTCGCCCACGGCAGACACGGTCTCCGGGGAATTGACTACGTACTTCGGCACACTGCATGTCAACGTACGGGTGTCGGGAAAAACCGCAGCTCAACGAAGGGATCGTCCAACCGTGCATGCCTCCACCGCCCTCCTCCCCGCTGTCGTCCGCCCCTGTGTCGAAGACCGCGACTGGCTTGCCAGCGATCACTGCGCGAGCCCCGTCCTCGACCTGCTCCACGCTCTCAGGTGGTCCGTCGTCGATACCCCGGAGGCCAACGTGCACGCCGTCAGCCCGGACGGCCACGTCTACGTCGGCTGGCTCCCTGAGGACACCGCCGCCTGGACACGCGGCATCGTCTGGCAGGTCCGGGTCATCCCCACCGACGGGGAGCCCTGGGTCCAGGAGTTCGGTCTCTACACCCCCTCCGAGGCCGTCGCCGGGTTCATCTCCGCCCTCGTCGCCAACCCCTCCCGCTGAACCGTCCGGCAGGCGGGCCACCACAACCGGCCCGCCTCCCCTGTTCACCTGCCGCTGACCAACTCCGCCATCCGGGCCGGACGGCCCCTTCCACTCATGCACCTGAAAGGTCACCGCTGATGACCCTCTACTCCGACGACCTTGTCAGGACTACGAACTGGATCGGCGGCTTGGCCATCGGCGCGTTCGGTGTCTATGAGGCCGTCACCGGCCCGGAGATGTTCTCGCGCAGCTTCACTCTGGCCTGCTGCGGTGCGGCGCTGGCCTACACCGCAGGCAGCTTCCAGGACTACCTGCGCCGACGCGACACCCAGGTCGTCGCCCACCTCGCGAAGAACCCCGGCGCACGCGTCCCTCAGATCAGCAAGGCCACCGGTCTTAACGAGGAGCGTGTCGCCAGCTCCCTTCAGCGTCTTGCCCTGGATGGCCTGGTGGTCGTGGAGACCGGCGACACCATCCCGTTCGCCCGCTCCTACCGGTTGTCCTCCTGATCCCACCCTTCCACTGGTCGGCCCGGCCTTCGGGCCGACCGGCCCCCATCCCCCTCGCCCCTCTCGGAAGGGATCCACGATGCACCGCGCTCCGCTGACCTCCCACCACGCCGACGGCTCCGCCTGCCCGCCCGAACACAAGCACACCACCTCGGGCAAGCCACTCACAGAGGGCTGCCCCGGCCGCGCCTACGCGCAGGCTCACTGCTCGTGCGGCAACTGGCAGATGAAGGACGCCGGTAAGGGCTACGTCAACGAATCGCGTAGACGGCACCTGGCGAGCCATCCCAAGCCGACCCCGCCGGGGCCGAAGGTCCTGCGCGACCTACTCCGTCTCGACACGCACTGACGCACCCGCCACGACCGCCTTCCCCGTCCTCTCCCATTCCCCGGAGGTTCCCGTGCCCCAATACCTGACCGTCGGCCACCTGCTCCGCCAACTCCAGGACCTCGACCCCAACCTGCCGATCCGCCTCGCCGTCAACCCCGACTGGCCCTTCACCCACTACCTCGGCACCGACGTGGTCGTGCGGGACGGCATGGCGTTCATCGCCGAGGACGGCCAGGAGGACTACCTCCCGGCAGCGGTCCGCGACGCCCTCGCCTGGGCCTGACCCCGCCGTACCGACCCAACCAGGAGGCCCGTATCCCGACCCGACCCCGACCTTCCGCGACCAGCCCACTGCACAGCCTCGCCCTGCGGCCGATGCCGGACGGCGTAAGCGGCGTGCTCGTCCAGCGCATCTCCGCCCGCCCCGAGGGACCGCTCGACGTCTCCTTGCTCCCGGCCAATACCCCCGGACTCCCCCTCGGCCGCATCCGCCTGCACTGGGAGCCCGCCTCCCACGCAGGCTGGAACGTCACCGCCCACCTGGGCCTGGCCACCACCGAGGTCCTCCTCGCCTCCTGGCCCGCCGCACCCGACGACTGGCCCCGCCTGGTCCGCCCCACCGTCTACGAGGTGATCGGCCTGTGCGCCGCCCTCTCCGTAGCCACCGCCGCCCTGAACCTGTCCAACCGCCTCGCCGAGCTCTGACCACCACCGCAAAAGGCCGCCCCACGCCGACCTTGGATTCCCAGGACCGGCAGGGGCGGCCTTGCCATATCCCCGACCACCGGGCAGTTGCGTACGCTCGTCAGCGACAACGCACGAGGAGGAGACGATGGCCGACGACCAGCAACTGTGGGGGTACCCGGAGGTCGCCGCCCACCTGGGCATCAGCGTCCAGGCAGCTCGCAGCCGCAAGAGCAGGGGAAGCCTGCCGGAGCCCGACGACACCAGCGTGCCGGACCGGCCCAGGTGGAGGCCCGCGACCCTGCACCACTGGACGCCCGTCGGCCGGGGATTCCGCAGTGACCTGCACAACACCAGCCAACAGGCCGATGCAGCAACCGGCTGACCGCCGCCGGACCGCGCCGCCCCTAGGCTCAGCCCATGACCGACTCGCCGATGCCGTCCCCGCCGTTCCCCTCACCCGACGAGGCCGTGCTGCGCGTGATCGTCGGCAACGCCATCGCCTCCGTCGAGAGCGGTGAGAGCGACTGGCGCGGAGCGATCCTCCACGCCGCCGTCCACGGCTGGTACGAGGGCCACATTCAAGGCGAAGACGAGTGCCCCGGCTGCGACTTCCGGGGAGACCTCCCCAAGCTCAGCAACCGCGGCTGACCCGTGCCCAGCAACGAGGAGCGTCACCGATGTGTCGGTGGCGCTCCTCGGCGTTTCGCGTTCCCCGGCGTCCTGTGAGCAGGGAGCGATCTCCCCTCACCTACTCGAGGTAGGCACCGGCGAACGCGCCGTCGAATCCGAGCCCGATCAGGGCCTGCTCGACGCTGGGGTAGGTCGTCCAGTGCGGGTCGGTGAGCATGGCGTCGAAGTCGGCGCGGGTGATTTCGGGCTCGAGCCACTGGTTGCTGCAGCGGCAGCGGATCCAGACGTTGCGGCCCTGGTTGATCAGGAGCCAGTCCCGACGTGCACGGCAGGCCGAGCAGAGCACGGGGATGCCCCGCATCGCGAGTTCTCGCGGGTAACCGGCACAACGGATGGCGGCCGGTCCGCTGGGCGGCTGCGTCTCGTACTGAAGCTGCAGCATTGGATCGCCTGCGGCGGGGGCGGCGGGCAGGGCGGGGGCATGCTCTACGTGGTGGTCGGTTGTTCTGAGCAAGCGTCATCTCCCGTTCAAGGTCCTTCTCTTCATCCGTAGCACCTGGTGGGACCGGCTGTCCAGGGGTTTCGGGCAGCCCGGCAGGCCGGTACTTGGGCCTGCCGGGCTGCGGGTCATCGGCGCGGTGGCCGGTTGCGTGGGTCGGCTACGGCAGGGCGAGGTGTGATCGGAAGCGTGGTGCGAACACCGGCCCGGTTGGGCGCGGGCTGGGTGCGGCCGGTGCCGGCCTGCCGGCGACGGGCCGCCCCGCCCGGGTGCGCAGGAAGCTGGGCGAGGCGACGCAGTCGCCAGACCAGGACGTCGTTCACGTCGTCGGCACTGTCCAGTTCGCGCAGGCCGATGGCCTGCTGAAGCAGGGCTTCAGGGTCGTGCCCTGCCTGCTCGGCCTGGGCAAGAGTGGCGACCAAGGCGTCGTGGGTCGGTGCGGCGTCGACGCGGCTGCCTTGTGTGGGCAGGGCGGCGCGGATGGTGGCTTCGTGTTTGCGGCGATCGAGCTCCGGCAGGGCACGGCCGTGGTCGCGCAGTGCCTGCATGGGCGCGGTGGCGGCCTGGTGGTAGGCGGCGCGCAGATGTTCGGCTGTCTGACGGGAGGCTTCGGCTTGTTGGGCGTGACCGTGGGCGGAGTGCCAGCGGGCGGCGGCCAGCGCGACCAGGACCAGGGTGGAGACGAGCATGGCGGTGGTGCCGCCGTCCTCGCCCCGGCCGAGCGAACCGCCGGCCTGGATGATGCCTCGGGCTGCCGAGCGCAGTGCTCCGATGTCGGCGTGTTCGGCGCGGATGTGGCTGCGGGTGGCGCGTTCGAAGGTGCGGGCGGCAGTGCCCAGCTCGGCGCGGGTGGCGGCCGGGGAGGTCTGGGCGAGGGCGTCGAGGAGTTCGCCGACTCCGACGAGTTGGGCGGCGGCCTCGTCGTCGTCGCTGTCCAGGAGGGTCGCGGCGCGCTCAGCGATGCCGGTGGCGGTGCGTCGCTCCCGTGCGGGCGGCGACCAGTCCGATCGCGCGCTGGCAGCCTCCGGCGGCGTGGCCTCGTCTGCGGTTCCGTCGGCGAGGCGGCGGCGGATCTTCGGCAGGGACAGGTCGGGGGCCAGGGTCGAGCCCGCGAACCACACTGGTTCACGGTCGCGATTGCGGTCGCCGGGCAGGGCGACCGTGTAGCCGAGGATGTCCCCGGAGGGGGCGTGCCGCAGTTTGACGCGCAGGCCCGCTTCGCGCAGCCGCGTGAAGAACTCGGCTTCGGTGGCGGCTCCGGCGACGGCCTGGCGGACGGCCTCGCGGAGCGTCTCGCGCGGGGTCTCGGAGCGGTTGGTGCGTTCGGCTTTGAAGCGCTCGGCGCTGGTGGGGTTCTTGGCGGCGGTGCCGTCGCCGGGCTTGAGCTGGCGCAAGCCCATCTCCTGCTCGATGAGACGGCATTCGGCCTGGGCCTTCTTGAAGTCGTAGTTCATCCTCGGACGGCGCAGGTCGCCTCGGACCATGGTGGCCAGGATGTGGATGTGGTCCTCCGCGTGGCGCACCGCGACCCATCGGCAGCCGTCCGGGTCATTGTCGGGGGCGAGGTTGACGGCCTGGACCAGGCGGCGGGCCACGGTGCCCCATTCCGCGTCGGTCAGGGGTCGGTCGCCGGGGTCGGTCCGCACCGAGCAGTGCCAGACGTGCTGGGCCGGGGCTTTGGTGCCGGCCTGCTTGACGCGGAGATCCAGGGCGGCGGCGAGCCGGGACAGAGTGGCTTCGGGGTCGCGGCCGGGGTCGGGGGCGAAGCCGTCCCAGGAGCCGACGAGGTGGGCGTCGGTGTGCTCGTCGCGTTTGCCAGGTCCGTACAGGTAGGCCAGCAGGCCGTGGGTGCGCGAGCCGCACCGGATCTTGGGAATCATCAGCTTAGCTTCTTTGCCAGGGAATCGGCCGCGTCGTCGACGCGGGCCAGGGTGCGGGTCAGGGTGGTGAGGGCCTGGTCGAGTTCTCCGGGTCGTACCTGCCCGGCGGAGTTGTAGACGTAGGCGATCTGGTTGATGTTGTTGCCGACGCGGGAGACCTGGGCGCGGAGGGCGGCCAGCTCGTCGATGGCGGCGTCGAGTTGTTCGTTGGTGTGCACGGTCACCGAACCGCGGGCGGCGGCGAGGCCGGCTGCGGCGAGGAAGCGTGCGACCGTGACGGCGCGCTGCTTGGCGGCGGCGGTGATCTCGGTCTTCTCGGTGTCGGACAGGCGGGTGGTCGTCTTGTGGGTGCGCTCGGTTGGGTTGCGGGTGCGGCGGCGCGGCTTGCGGTCGGGAAACGCGGTGGTGCTCGTGGTCGGCTGCTCGCGCGGGTCGAGGTCGTGTGCTTCTCCCCCTGCGACCGGTGCCCCCTGGTGCCGGGAGTCCGGTTGGTCCCCGTGCGCCCTCGCGCGGGGACCAACCGGGCCTCCCCCGCCCTCCGGGGCGGGGGCAAGTGCATACGACGGGCCGTAGGACCGTCGTATGCGACAACTTGCTCCGCCAGGAGCCGTCTTGGACTCACGCTCCTGTCCGTGGGTGGTGGCAGCCGGGTCGTTGTCTGTCACTGGCTCGTCTCCGCGTCGTGCTGGTGGACGTCGCGGACGACTTCCTCGATCCAGTCCATGGCCAGGACCGGGTGGTGCAGGGTCCAGGGGCGGCTGTGTCGGCGTCGTTGCACGGTCCAGGTGCCGTCGGCTACGGATGCGGCGTGGTGCAGGTGCCCGCGCTGGTGCAGGACGTTCAGCCAGGTGTTCACTTCGGCTGGGGTTGCGGGGGTGGTGCGCATGACGGTGCTCTCCGGATCGCTGGAGGAGATCGTGGGGTATGGGGTGCCGGGCGGGTGACCGGCCTGGATGTCCGGCTCGGTCACCCGCGCTGGGTGCTGTCGGTCAGTCCTGGAAAGGGGTGACCGGTTGTCCGGGCTGCTCGCGGAGCTGGACCATCAGGGCGGTCAGCGTGTCGTTGGACAGCGGGATCTTCTGACCACGGATGGCCTGGGCGACCACCTTGCGGGTCAGTTTGTCCTCGGCCCTGACCGCTGACCGGGCGATCTCCAGCAGCTCCTCGGTGTCCGGGTCAGGGAGCCGGTCACCGGACGGCCGGGGGCCCCGGTCACTGACCGGCGGCTCGGTGGCCGGGACGTCAGTGACCGGCGGGAGGCCGTCAAGATGGCTGGTGACCGGCTCGGTGCCGACCGGTCGGTCACCGCCCGCCGGGGTGGTGTCCGGGTGTCCGACCAGGTCAGCGCCCTCAGGAGCCCGGTCGCGGTGAGCGGCGACCGTTCCGGTGTCCCGGCCGTTCTTGTCCGCCGACGCGCTGTTCCCGGTCGCTGTCCGGGTGTCCGGATGCGGCGTGTCCAGGGACAGCCGGGGCCGGTCGGTCAGTGCGGTGACCGGGTGACCGGCGCCCATCTGACCGGGCTGCGGCTGGTGCTGTCCGGCCCGGTCAGCGCGAGTGACCGCGATGCGCTCCCTCTGACCGGAGTGACCGGGCTGTGCGAGGTCACCCCGGTCACTGTCCTTGACCGGCCCCCGGGCGATGAGGATGTAGAGGTGGACGGCTCCGGCCAGGGCCAGCGGGGCGAGCGTGGACAGCATGGCCACCACGGTGTCCCCGAGCCGCAGCCCGCTGGAGGAGCCCTGTTGGTTGAGCCGCACGGCGTGCAGGGCGTTGGCCCAGATGCTGGCAGCGGTAGCCACTCCGAACAGCAGCCATACATACAGCCGCGCGCGCAGCGGGGCGTCGCGCAGGACCAGCAGAGCACGCACCCCGTACGCGATGAAGCCGTCGATCACCAGGGGAAACAGGTAGGTGAGGAAGCCCCGGACGTGGATGGCGACGGCCATCTGCTGCAGGGCGTCGTAGGACAGGGCGCATCCGGCGCCGCCGAGCGCGATGACGACCGCGCGGTCCCAAGTGCTGATGCGCGCGGTGCTCGGTGCTGCTGTCATGCTCACGCCGCCGTCCCGAAGTCGTCGCGGCCCAAAGGCTCACCGGTCGTCTCGGCGGGCTCGGTGGTCTTCGTGGTCTGCTGCAGGTCGCGGTTGCGATGGGCACGGCGCAGGGCCCGGTACAGCTTTTGGGCGTGTTCCTCGCTGAACTGCAGCAGCCAGGCCAGGCGTTGCTCGGCGATGCCGTGGCGGTAGGCGGCGTGGACGACGGCTCGGCGCTCGCCTTTGGTGAGGTGGATGTCGCGTCCGGCGATGACGGCGTTGACGCGGCTGTAGTCAAAGCGCCCGGCGATTTTGTCGTGAAGGAGCTCGCGCTCCTCCTCGGTCTTCCCGCCCCGGATGCCCTCGGTTTCGCCGGTCTCCAGGGCGACGTCCAGGCAGGTGCGGCGGACCGGGCACTGGCCGCACAGGGCCTTGGCGGTGGTGATCTTGTCGGTCTCGTCGGGCTCGGGGAAGAAGATGTCCGGGTCGACCGGGTGGTACTCGGTGCTCCGGCAGACCGCTTGGTCCTGCCAGGTGTGGTCGCCGAGCGAGCGGTGGTGGGCAGGGCTGATCGTCGTGGTGCTCATGCGGGGTTGCTCCGATCGCTCTTCGCGCGCGGTTGGCGGCGGCGGAGAGGTGCACTGGGTCGGGTGTTGCTTGGGGCGGCGCGCTGGAGGCGCGGCCCGGCGGGGCGGCCTGCTGCTGGTCAGGCGGCGCGCAGGCGTCTGCGGTCAACGGGTTCGAACTCGACCCGGGTGGTCATCTGGGCCAGCCGGGAGGTGACCCGGTCGCCTAGGTAGCTCTTCAGGTCCTTGATCGCCAGGTTGGTGGTGACCAGCGTCGGGAGCATGTGGTTGTACCGGCGGTTGATCAGCCGGTAGGTCACCTCTTCGACCCACTCGCTGGACTTGGCCGCCCCGAGGTCGTCGATGATCAGCAGCGGGCACCGGCTGACGGCCGCCAGCTCCCGCTCGCTGTCCACCCCGGCCCGGGGGCGCAGGTCGGCGTACAGGTCGGCGGCAGTGGTCGCACGCCAGCGCACCCCGATGCCAGCCTCAACGAGGGCGCGGATCCCCCCGTACGCCTGGTGGGTCTTGCCCGCACCGACCACCCCGGCCATCAGCAGGCTCGGGCCGCAGGTGACCTGCCGCCGAGCGCCGAGGCTCGGGGCAACGGCTTGGCGGGCAACGTCCCGGGCCCAGGCCAGGACCTGCGGATGGTCCGCCACCGCATCCCGGTAGCGGGGTGGCAGCCCGGCCATCAGAGTGTCCAGCGCCGAGTACGGCTCGGGCTCGGCGGCCAGCGGGCCGACGGCTGCCGGGTCGATGTTGCGGGCAGCCAGGATCCGGGTCATCCGGTCCAAGGTGCCCCCGCCGCCGAGGGTCTGCGGTTCACGGGTGCGCATCACAGCTCCTCGGCGTAGGCGGCGGCAGCATCGACCGGGTTGGTCCACGCGGTGTGAGCGGGCACGTTAGGCCGGATTCCCGGCCGCGCCAAACCGATGGAGGGGGCGTTCATCGCCTCGTTGACCATGCTGGTCAGCACGCTCGGGTGCTTGGGGTTGGCGGCGAAGTGCTGCAGCCCGGCCCGGATGTGCTCCGGGGCGATGCCCTCGCCCAGGAGCTTCTTGGCGATCCGCCCCAGGTGTCCGATCACGTCGCTGGGCGGGCGCTCGTCGCAGGCAGCGACGTACTCGCCGACGAGTTGGTTGGCGGAGACGGTGGCTGCGGGCGCTGTGCGCCCCGTAGGGAAAGAAGATCCAGGATCCAAGATCCTAGATCCAGGCGCCGAGCCCTCGCCGAGGCTTCGTGGAAGGTTCGGGGAGCCCTCGGCGAATGCGCCCTGACCTGCGGTTTTCTTGTGCACGTGGCTAAGGGTGCCGGCCATGCTGTCGAGGGTGTCCTGCTGGGCGGCCGCAGGCGCGCTTCGGTGGGCGGGAGGCCTCGCAGCGGGCTGCGCGGGCAGATCGAGGGCTCGGGGAGCGTTCGGCGAACCCTCGGCGAGCCCTCGGGTAGGGGTTGGCGACTCCTCGGCTTGCTTGGCACAGGTGCCCTTGCAGGGGGCGCACCGGTCGGCCGCGTGGTGGTGCTGGCAGGAAGGCAGGCGGGACTGGCTCGGCTTGTCGATCTTCTGATGCTCGGACCAGGTCACGATGTGGAGGTAGCGGCGGCCGTCGCAGCCGGTGTACCGGCAAATCAGGCCCGCGTTCGCGAGCTGCTGGAGGTCGTCCTCGACGTGCACCGAGGTGTGCTGGGCCCGAAGCGGCCAGAGCAGCCCCGCGATGATGGCGGCGTTGTCGCGGTGGCGGCCGTGGTCGTCGGCCTGGGTGAGCAGCCCGAAGAAGGTCCGCTCGGCCTCGACGCTCACCTCGGCAAGCGATTCGGAGACGAACGCTTCCGGCTTGATGGTTCGTATCCGTGCCATGTCAGCGGCCCCGACCGGCGGCGGTGAGGTTGTCCCTCGGGGTGAGGGTCGCGTCGGCGAGGTCGAAGGTGTGGGGCCGGTTCCAGTCCGCGTCCGGCCAGACCCGCAGGATCCAGCGGGCTGCAACCCTGGCGGTCGTCCGACCCAGCTCCATCGTCTCCCCGCCCTCGTCCTTGACGACGGTGTGCGGGTGGGGCCACTCCTGCTTCGGATCGTTGAGGCTGACGCGGATGGTGGCCGCGCCCGGGATCATGTCGGCGAGCAGGGCTGCCAGACGGTGTTGGCGGTCTGCTGTATCCGGGCAGGCGGGGGTGTCGCTGGGCATGGCAGGCATGCGATACTCCGTTGCTTGTAGGAGCGCGGTGCGGCTGTCCTCGTGGAAAAGTCCAGCCGCCCGCGGTGTGAATTGGCCCCTTCGGGGTGCCAGCCCGGCGTCCAGGAGTTCGCAGCTCCCGGACGCCGGTCCCATTTGCGCCTCTAGGGCGATCCGTTCCGCATTCCCCCCTCTCTGCGCTCCCGGTCGGTCGGCTGCGCGCCGAGCGACCAGCAACATATGCAAACCCCCGGCGAAGATCCACCCCCGCCTCCAGACCTTTTCCCTCTGACTGAAGCAGGGTGCGACCTGCACCTTCGCGCGCATCTCAGACGCGGCGAACGTCCCCGGCCCCTTCTCACGTCTCGTGACTCTTCTCGGGGCGGAACGAATTGCGACCTCAGTGATCTAAGCCGGACAGCATCACTTCGTCAATTAACTGGGAACTGCACAAACCTGCTGTTCAGAGACCCCAGGGAGGCCAAACGCACGTCGGCCAACAGAACGCGAAAGCCGTTGTCCCATAAGGAAGTTGCCCGCCGATCCCACCCTTTAAAGATCTTGTAATCATTGGCTTACGGGCGGCTACCTTGAGCCCGAGTCGCCAATCCGGTGTCGAAATTGGGAGCCGCAAAAAAATGCATATCAGGTCCATACGCAGAAAAGTGCGGCCCGCTTTGCCCTTCTTCGACTCGTTCGAGCCTTCTGCTCCAGCCGTCGCGGGCCATAAAGTTGAATCATGTACAAACAGATTGGGACCCAAGTCACCCACAGAGTGACCGCGAACCTCCAGAGGGGCACAATCGCGACTGGTAAAGTCGACATACGGGACTTCTCGGGTAAGGCGGCGGCAAGCCGCGCCGGTCCTTCGCACCTGGCCACAGTCGGGTCGCTATGAAACAGACGGAGGGACCTCAGAACTATGGGCACCGCAATGCCTGGACCCGCAGACGAGCCACTCACTCCCGGCCAGCTGATGGGCCTCGCCGGCCTTCTGCGCGCCTGGCGCGCCGTGGCCGGCGAGAAACGCGGCCTCGGCCGGTCCATGTCCCAGGCAGAGGTCGTCAGCGCGGTCGGCGGCAAACGCAGCCTGCGCTGGTACCAGCAACTGGAAAGCGGAGCGAAGCCCAAGCTCGACAGGCCCGTCCTCGACGCCCTGGCCGATGCCCTACTGCTCGGCCGCGACGAACGTCAGGCCCTCCTGCTCTACGCGGTCGATGGCGCTCTGCCCACGATTCCGGCACCGCGGGCGGACGACCCCACCCGGCGCATGCTGCAGCTGCTGCTCGATCACCAGATGCCCAGCCCGACCTACCTCACCGACGCGAGGTGGAACATCATCGGGTACAACCCCGCGATGGCCGCCTGGTGGCCTTGGGTCATGGAACCGGGCGCGAACCTCATCCGCTGGGCCTGCCTCACCAAGGAAGCCCGCACCCAGTTCGTCGATTGGCCCCTGCACGCGGCCGAGTACCTCAAACTGTTGCGTTTCGCCAGCGCCCGGCACCCCCACGACACCGAGCTGGCCGCGCTGATCGCCGACGTACGGCGCGACCCAGAATGTGCCCGCATCTGGGACGACGGCGTCAGCATGTCCGAAAACCGGGACGGCGCCCATTTCCGCGTGGCCCTGCCCGCGCTGAAGTTCGAGATCATCGAAGTGGTCAGCCACGTTCTGTACCCAGCAAGCCTCCCCGACTGCCGTCTCACTGTCATCACCTGGCTGCGCGACGACACCGAGCCGGAGATCCACCCACAACACAGTGACACCGGCACCGGAGCCATCGCCCGTGGGCAGGAGACCGAGTCGGCGGCGCCGATGGAGTCCCGCAGGCGAGAAGCTGTAGCGCGTCAGCTCAGCCAGCACCTGTCCGTCGAAAGCTTGGAAGAAGCCACCGCGCTCGCCGGCCCCGATGCCATTCCACTCCCCCTGCTGAGTGAACTGGTCGGGAAACAGTGCCGACTGACGATCTCCCCCTCCACGCAGAGCGTCATTTGGGCGGTCCAGCAGGACGACGGCCGCTGGGGCATATCGGTACTGGACCCCTACGCTGTCATCGTCAGAATCCCGCACGGCTCAGTCGTCGAGGGCGCCCGCCTCGAATACCGGTCTCTCATCCGGGCCGTCCTTCCTCCGGACCCGGCGGAAGCCGCCAAGGAATGCGACAAACTCACCCTGCAGCTGTCGCGGCGGCTCGAAGCCCTGCAACAGACCAGGCGCGACCTATGGGAAGAGAATCCCGAGTCCGTGGACTACGTCTGGGATCCGGTCGACGAAATCGGCGGCGGCCCCATGCGAAGCTGAGCCCATCAGCAAATCGCCTGGTCGGCTACCTGCGGTGAGGCAGATCGCGCCGTCCCACGCTCGGCCTCTCGTTGTCGGCGGACGGGTCACAGGCCGCGCTCTCCCTACGCAGCCGCTGCAGGGTGCGGTGGGCGCGTTCGATGACTTCGGTGTCACCGGCGGTGATGCCGAAAGCGATTCCGCTCAGTGCGTCCAAGGCGGTCATCGCGTTCAGCACGTTTGTCTCCAGCCTTGTCAGGCCCTGCCCGTAGCCGGTGAAGAAGGCGGCTCGGAGGTCGGGGCGGCCGTCCCATGGGCCGTATTCCAGGCGGATGAGATCGCGGGTTGCAGGTCCGTACTCGGCCCTTTCGAAGTCGACGATGCCCAGAGTCCTGGTTTCGGCATTCCATACGGTGTTGTGGAGTTGGGCGTCGCCGTGGGTGGGTACCTGCGGCAGGTGTGGCAGCGCGGTGAGGCGGGTGGCGAGCTGCCGGATGAGGGTCTCGTCGCCCGGTACCAGGTGGAGTCGGGCGACGGCCAGATTCCGCTCGACGGTGCTCGTCGCGGCACCCGCGCCCACCGGAGGGCGCGGCGGGTCGCTGGCATGGAAGCGGCTCAGCAGTAGTCCGAGCTGCCGATGGACCTCCCGCTCCTGGTCTCGTGGAAGTGGTCGGTCGGAGGGGCTGTTGCCAGGCAGGGCAGTGAGGATGACCGCGGACAGTGCCGGGTCCGCGGCCACCAGTTCCGGTGTCCGGCCGGGCCCCAGCGCGGGTGTCCACTGGGCGTAGGCGGTGACCTCCCGGGTGTGGAATTTCACCGACGGGTGCCGTTTGAGGT
This sequence comes from Streptomyces sp. SID13666, assembly GCF_010548325.1. Lineage (NCBI taxonomy): Bacteria > Bacillati > Actinomycetota > Actinomycetes > Kitasatosporales > Streptomycetaceae > Streptomyces > Streptomyces sp. SID13666. The sequence goes on from NZ_JAAGLX010000016.1 coordinate 36,354, forward strand.
ACCAGGCGGCTCCACTGCGGGTGGTGATGCGCCAGACGCTGGAGTTCTCTCGCGACCCCGAGGTGTCGCAGGCGTCCTTGAGCGGGCCGAGTGCCTGCTCGGCGAACGTGGCCAGGTCCGGCGGCAGCACGCTGCTGTCCGCGTAAGTCGTCGGGTTCGAGTTGTTGCGGTTCACCGTGATCGGCTTCCTGCGGCAGTGGCGGATGGGCTCAGAACAGGACGGCGTCCTGGTGCGCGGCGGCGTCGTCGCTGGCGGTTTGGGCGGGGATGAGCGGCGCGTATTGGTCGGCCTGCATCTGGAACATGCGGCTGTAGCGGCCTTCAGCAGCGAGCAGTTTTGAGTGGTTGCCGGATTCCACCAGGCGGCCTTCGTGGAGGACGTAGATGTGGTCGGCGTGCTGGACGGCCGCCATCCGGTGGGTAACGAGCACCACGGCGGTGTCCGGGGAGGCGAGTTCACGGATCCGCGCGAAGGCGGCGATTTCCGCGGCTGGGTCCAGGGCGCTGGTCGGCTCGTCCACGATGACCAGCGGGGCGCGGCGGTAGTGGGTGCGGCTCAGGCCCACTTTCTGCCACTGCCCTCCGGACAGTTCCGAGCCGCCGCGAAAGTGCCGGGCCAGGAGTGTCTGCCAACCGCGGGGCAGGCCGTCGATGACGGTATCGGTGCCGGCGAACGCGGCGGCCGAGGCCAACTGGTCCGCATCGGCAGCCACGCCGGGTCGGCCGATCACCAGGTTCGTCTCGGCGGAGAACGGCCACTTCTGGAAGTCTTGATTGAGCAGGGAGACCTTGTCGAAGATCTGGTCGCGGTCCGCCTCGGCGAGATCGATGCCGCCCCATAGGACGCGGCCTGAATCGGGGAGGTGCAGGCCGGAGATGAGTTTGACCAGGGTGGATTTGCCGCTGCCGTTCTCTCCGACCAGGGCCACCACCGTCCCGGCCGGAATCGACAAGGACACGTCCTGCAGGGCGGGTGCGTCCCTATCCGGGTAGCCGAAGGTCACCTGCTCCAGGCGGATCTCGGCCGGATGTTCGGGCACCGCTGCGCCGCCGGTGGGGATGGCGCGGCGGGTGGCCTCCTCGTTGTGCCGGTCCAGATCCTGCACATACAAGCTCTCTTCGTGGAGCCGGTTGATCGCCTGCACCAGCGCGCCGAGCGTGGCCGACCCTGTGCGCACGGCCATCACCGCGGTCCCGGCGACCGCCATGCTCATCCGCCCGGTCAGCAGCAGCCAGCCCAGCGCCGCATACGCCAGCAGCGTCGCCACACCCGACAGAGCGGCGGCCAGCAGTTCGGTTCCGGCCTTGTCCTTGGCCAGCCGGGTCTGCTCCGTCTCAGCTGTTTGGGCCATCTGCTCGAAGTGGCTGATCAGGAACGGGCCGACGCCATGGGCGCGGACCTCCTGGGCGGCAGCGCGGTCGGTGATCAGACCACGGACCAGGCGGCTGGCGCGCTCGTGCTCGATCATGTTCATCCGGGACACGTACCGGCGCTGCGCGACTTGCAAGGCGCCCCAGCCACGCGGGGCGCAGATCAGCATCAGCAAGAGCAGCAGGATGGGGTGCAGCACGGTCAGCACGCTGGCGGCGGCGATGAGGGAGAACAAGCCGTTCAGCGCGCCCACGCAGGCGCCGATCATTTGCCGTGCGGATTCCGCTCCGTACTGCGCCGAGTCCAGCAGCTTGCGGTAGTCGCCGTCCTCGACCGCCTCCAGTTCCACCCGCGCGGCCCGCTCCACATACAGCTGGATCGCTGCCCGCTCCACCCGTGGCTCCAGCCGCCCGGTGGCTGCCGTCGACAGTGACGCCAGCAGCGCGGAGAGCACCGCGATCACGGTGGCGGCGATCAGGGCGGGGAGGGCGGAGTGCAGGCGGGCAACGGTATCCCCACCGCCGAACAGTGCGCCCAGGATGCTGTTGGTGACCAGCAGGCCGATGGCGTGTGCGATGGCCTGACCGATCTCGCACACCGTCACGGTCAGCAGCGCCGGCCGGTCGGCCCGCCAAGCCAAGCGCACCGTACTGCCTACCAGCTGCGGCGCGGAGCGCGCCATCGACCAGGGCGAAAGCTTCAGTACCGCGCCCTCGTGCCGGTTCCAGCCCATGTCATAACGCAACGGTCCGCCGAACAGCTCGCGTTCACTGTCCGACACCGTCGTCTCGACCGACCGCGGACGCCGAAGCCACTGCCTCACCGGGTCACCCCCGTCCGGGTCCCCACGGATGTATGGGGTACGCCGTTGATCAGCCGAAGCGTCGTCTCGGCACGAGGCGCCCGGACCGGCACATCGCCCAGGCCCAGTTCTTCGGGTAACTGCTGCGGCGGTCCCTGGATCTGGGGCTCGGGTGGCTCGAAAGGACTGCCCGGCCTATCCACGGCGGATTGGTAGGTGTCTGCCGTCGGCTCGGGTGACGCGTTGCGGTTGATCATCCTGTGGCCTCCGGCAGTGGTGGGAGCGCGGTGGTCGTGCGTGGGCTGTGCGGGGTGAGGAGATCGCGCAGGGATGTCTCGATGTCGTCGAATGCATCGAGGAGCCGGGCGATGGCCAGGTTCTTGTCGTTCCAGTACTCGGTCATCGAGGCGTGGGCCTCGTGCGGCCGGTCGAGATCACCGGGTACCGCCCCGAAGGTGCTGAACAACAGATAGAGCAACGCGATGCGCGCGGTGGCGTTCAGGTCTGCGGTGGGGACGTTCGGGTTCTCCGCGCGGTAGGCGCTGATCATCGTCAGAGTGGTGTGCTGCCACGTGTCGCTGCGGGCAGTGGTGTGGGGGTCGAACGCGATTCTGGCCAATTCCCAGGCAGGCACACCGGCCAGTGCTTGGAAGTCAACGATGCCGCTCACCCGGTCCCCGGCGATGAGGATGTTCGGGCGGGTGCAGTCGCCATGCAGTGGCTGGTCCGCCAGCACTGCCGGCAGGCCCTGCTGCACCCGGCGGGCATGAGCGAGGAGATCACGACGGCGCTGGAACAGCTGCTCCCGGCGCAGCTCCCATTCAGTTCCCTGTTCGGAGCGGATCCGGTCCAGTAGGCCGTCGCAGCGGTCAACGACCGCGTGTGGGTCGCCAGTACGCCACCCGGTAGTGCGCCGTCGTAGCGGTCCGGCATAGTCCGCAGTCACTCGGTGCAGCAGCCCCAGCGCGGTACCGATGCTCTCCGCCTGCACGGCGGTGATGCTGTCCGAGGGGTGACCATCGGCCTCGTCCATCACGCACCAGGGCACACCGTCATGCCAGGTCACGACCTCCCCGTCCAGATCAACCCACAGCTCCGGTGTCGGGACTCCACCATCACGGCAGTACGCCGCCAGCGACAGCGCGCTGCGCACCGCGATCGTGTCGGCGTCAGGCAGGTAGCCCTTGACGAAAACCCGGCTGCCCCCGCTAAGGGTGGCGCGCCCGTTGCGGGTCTCCGTCCCCTCCGCGACCGGCTCCACACCTGCTGCCAGCACGTTGTAGCGGGCGGCCAGCATCCGTGTCACCCGCTCGGCGAAGTCACTCACGGCCGCCACCCGACCTGGGCGGTGTCGGGGAAGATCGCCGTCCTCGAAATGCGCTCGGGCAGAGTCTGGGTCATCGATGGTGCCTCCGAAGGGTGGGGGGAAGGTTGGCATGGCGGCGTAAGCCCCGGGCGTTCGACCGAAGCTGGTTGCTACGGCCGTGGTTGCCGCTCGTCCTCGCCCGGCGGAATCCTGTCGCGGCCGGTACCAAACGAGCGCAGCACGGCATGCAGCCCGAGGCCGACCAAGGCGATGCTGCACGCGAGTGCGAGCGCCTCTCTCCCGATCACCGGGACCAGCCCGCACTCCGTACCGGGTTGCGAGCATCTCCACCAACTGCTGCTGGTCGTCGGCGTAGTCGCTCATCCCTGCCACCCGGCCACGGACAGAGACCGTCCGCCCTGGATCGCAGCCAATGCCACGGCCGTGCACGGAACGATTGGGACGGGCAGCGCGTCCAGGGGCCAGAATCGCAGCTCTGCGCACTTGTGCTGCTCGGCATTGGCCGCTTTGCCCTCGTAGCGTTGTGGCTGGAAGAAGAGCTGCAATCGGCCCTGCCCGTCCTCGGCGTCGCAGAGGTGCAGGGTCTGGACCAGGTTGAGGTCCTTCTCGGCGATCACAATGCCGAGTTCTTCTTTGGCTTCCCGGGCCATGCCCGCCAGTACGGACTCGCCCCGCTCCAAGTGCCCGGCGGGCGCGTGCCAGCTGCCGTCTTCCCCGCTGGTCGCCGTGCGGCGGCCGAGCAGCACCCTGTTGGCGTGGATCATCATCAGGTGGACGCGGATCGTGGTGCGGTGAACCATCGCTTCCCTACTTCCTGTGGTGGGTCGTTGCCGTGGCGAGGGCCGCTCAGGCCGGTCGGCGGCCGAGGTGAATGACGAAGGTGTTGTCCTCGACGAAGGTGTCGGTGTCGCTGAAGTAGGCCAGGATCTGTTTCACCGCCGCCTCGAACCGGTCGCGCCGATCGCCGAACAGGTGCGGCGCGGCGAAGGAGGTGGAGTACAGATAGCCCAGGACACTGTCGGCGGACCAGGCGCGGCGCACCGGCACGTAGGTCTCGGTGACGTCGCTGAACGCTGAGGCCCGCAGTGTCTGCCCGAATGGCTCCGACGTCGCGGGGAAAGCGCCGTTGCCGGCGCGTCGTTGTGTTCCGAGGAAGTCCTGGACCACGCTGCGGACGGCCTGCTGCCAGGGGTTGGTGGACGTCCACAGGCTGCGGTCGGCCAGAACAGCCACCGCCCCGTGCGGCGCCACATGCTGGTTGAGGCGGGCCAGGACGGCGGGTCGGTCGAGCCAGTGGAAGACGCGGCAGAACGTCACCAGGTCGGCCCGCCAACCCTGCGGCGGCATGAACTCCTCGGCTGCACCGTGGCGCAGGGACAGGCGGACGCCGGGGGGAAGGCGTGGCCGCAGATCCGTCTCGGCGACCACCAGCATCTCCGCGTCGGCATCCAGGGCGATGATGTCGTCGAACCGGTCCAGCAGGGCCTTCACCACCAGCCCCGTGCCGGTGCCGATGTCCAGGAGCCGTCGCGGCCGGGAAGTAGGGGAGCCCGCCCCCGCCAGCAGGGCGATGGCCTCGGCTGGCAGGCCCGGCCGGTAGCGGCCGTAGTACCCAGCGGTGCCTTCGAAGACATTCACCCGCAGGTCACCTCCCCCTCGCTGCCGCTGGCGGTGTGCTCGGCGCGCAGAGTGTCGAGCATGGTCCGGGCCTGCTGGACGACTTCATCATCGTGATGATCCAGGCCCCAGCGCAGGGCGCTCACGGCGTCCAGGGCGGCGTACGCGGAGCACGCCCGGCGCTCGCCGTCGCTCAGCGCCCGCCCGTAGCCCTGGTAGAACGCGAAGCGCAGATCCGGTCGCCGGCCGAAGACCCGGTACTCCAGCCGCGAAAGATCCCGGCGGGCGGCGCTCTCGATGCCGGTCCGCTCGAAGTCGATGATGTGCAGGCGTTCGGTGCGCTCGTCCCAGAGCCAGTTGCGGGGCATGTAGTCCGCGTGGGCCACGACCTTGGGCAGGGCCAGCGGTGGCTGCTGGGTGAGGGCGCGCAGCATGGCGACGTCGTGCGGGGGCAGGATCAGCGCCGCGTTGCGGAGCATCGTGGCCGCCTCCGCATCCCAACCGGCCTGGGTTGCGCGGGCGGCCGGTGCGGGCAGGGCGACGGTGTGGAGCCGGGCGAGGAGTTCTCCGGCTTGCCGGTAGGCCACCCACTCGATGTCCAGCCCCAGCGGATGGTCGTGGAGGCTGCGACCGGGGACGGGGGTCAGGACGATGGCCCGGGTAACGGGGTCGGCGGCCAACTGGGTCGGGGCCCGGCCCGCGCCGAGGGCTGCCGTCCAGTACTGATAGGAGAAGGTTTCCCGGCTGTAGCCCTTCGGGCCGGCATGGTGTTTCACGAACAGGCGGCGGTTGCCGGCGGCTTCGACTTCCCACACCGCCGGCCGACCCGGTCCGGCCCAGGAGTGCTCGGCGGTGATCGTGAACGATCCGATGGCGGAGCCGACGAATCGTCGCACCGGATCTGGCATGTCGGTCACAAGGGTCCTTGGTCGATGAGGGGTGGAGGGGCGGGGTAGTACTCATGGGGGTGGGCCGTCTTCCGACGGGTGGGTCTGCTCGCCGCCGGAGTCCTCGGCGGGCGGTGTGGGAGGGCCGGGGTCCTGGGCGAAGTAGCTGACAGTGGCGAAGAGCGCCAGAGCGGCGAACGCGACGCTGGAAACCACCGCGGTGACCTCAGCACGGCTCACTCATCAACCTCCTTCGTGCGATGCGTGCTGGGAGATCCAGACATGGGGATCGGTTTCCTACGCTGCTCGTGGCAACGACGCTGGGGTGGTATTACGGCGGTGCGCCTGCTCAGGCGCGGGTGAACCAGCGGTGCCGGTCGGTGTCGGTGACGGCGAAGCGGTGGGCTGCGGCTTCGATCTGTCCCAGGCGGGCATAGTGCTCGACGACGTCAGCGCCGAACGCCCGCTGGGCGACCGGGCTGTGGCGAAAGGCGGTCACCGCGCGATCGAGGGTGGTGGGGACCGGCGGCGCATCGGTGGCGTCGTAGGCGTTGCCGGTGCACGCCGGCGGGGGCTTCCGCTCGTGGTCGAGGCCGTGGGTGATGCCGGCCAGGGCGGCGGCGAGGGCAAGGTAGGGGTTGGCGTCCGCGCCGGGCAGGCGGATCTCCAGGTGTAGGCCGTCGCCGTGGCCGACGACGCGCACCGCGCAGGTGCGGTTGTCGATGCCCCACGTGAAGCGGGTCGGGGCGAAGGAGCGTGGTGCGAACCGTTTGTAGGAGTTGGCGTTCGGCGCGTACAGCGGTGCGAGCGCGGGCAGCGCGTCGAGCAGCCCGGTGATGGCCTGCTCCGCCAGCGGCGACAGGTTGCCGTCGGAGCCGGCCAATACCGCATTACCGTCCGTCCACAGGGAAACATGCAGGTGGAGACCGCTGGCGGTGCCGGTGGCGGGGGCGGCCATGAAGGTCGGCGCCATGCCGGCGCGCTGGCCCATCAGCCGCACAGCGTGCTTGAACACCAGGTGCCCATCGCACGCCGAGAGCGCGTCGCCGTAGGGGAAGGTGACCTCAACCTGCCCTGCGGCCCCCTCGGTCTTGATCGCCTCGACCGGCAGGCCGGCACCGGCCAGGGCGGCCTGGAGGCGCCGGAAGAACCGGTCGGTTCCCGGGTCGTGGTCGAGGGCATAGTCCAGGTTCTCCGGCGTGATCGGCTGGAGATCATGGTGGCCGGACGCGGCGGCCTGCGCATAGTTGCCCTGGTAGAGGACGAACTCGCTCTCCAGGCCAGTCTTGACGTGCAGACCGTAGGAAGCCAGCCGCGCCAGCTGGCGGCGCAGCATCCGGCGCGGGGAGACCTCGACGGGCTGCCCGTCGGGGTCGACGGCATCGGCCAGGACCAGCGCGGTGCCCGGCATCCAGGGCAGGACCCGCACGGTGGACGGGTCGGGGATGACTCGCAGGTCCTGGTAGCCGGTCTGCCAGGAGGCCAGCTCGAACCCTTCGACCGGGGTCATGGTGATGTCGGTGGCCAGCACGTAGGCGCAGACCTCCGCGCCGCCCTCGGCAACGCGGTCGATGAAGTGTCGCGCGTGGTATCGCTTGCCTTTCAGTCGGCCCTGCAGGTCGGGCAGGGCGAGCAGTACGGTGTCGATCCGGCCCGATGCCACGTGGTCGTGCAGTTGAGTCAGGGTGAGCTGGCCGGTCGGGCGGCGCCCGCCCGCCGTCTGGGGCAGAAGGTCGGGGCGGGAGGCGGGGCCGGTGCGCGCGGTGGTGCCGGCCATCAGACGATCTCCGCTTCCAGTTTCGCCATCTCCCGGTCCGCAGCCACGGTAGGAACCTCGTAGCTGCGCCCGGCAATGCGCCACCAGATCGCGGCCAGGACCAGGACGACCACCAACGCGATGGGCGCGTAGTTGAAGGAGGCCACCGAGACCAGGCCGTGCTCGGGGCGGGTCTGGGGCAGGCAGAACAGCAGGGTCACGAAGACCACCCAGATCACGGCGACCCAGCCGACCAACACCCCCCAGCGGCCCAGGTTCCACGGGCCGGGCGCGAAGCGGCGACCGGCGCGCAGCCGCAGGTAGATGGGGATGGCGTAGGCGGGGGTGATGCCGATGACGTTGATCGCGGTCACGGCCCCGTACGCGACCGTGCTGTACAAGGCGGGCAGGGCGAGCAGCGCGGCGACGGTCACCGACAGCAGCACCGCCCGGGTAGGGGTCCCGGTACGGGAGCTCACCCGCCGCCAGTGCCGGGAGCCGGGCAGGGCGCCGTCGCGGGAGAACGCGAAGACCATCCGGGAGCAGGCGGCGACCTCGGCGTTTCCGCAGAACAGCTGGGCCACGATGACGATCAGCAGCAGGCCCTTGGCGCCGGAGGTGCCCAGGGCGTCGAGGAAGATCTGCGCGGGCGGCACCCCGGTCGCCGAGCCTTGGGTGCCGGCGTAGTCCTGGATGGCGAATGTCAGACCGGCCAGCAGCACGAACCCGGCCAGCCAGGACCAGGCGATCGAGCGGACGATGCCGCGCGGGGCGCTGGTCTGGGCATCGGTGGTCTCCTCCGACAGGTGCGCGGAGGCGTCGTAGCCGCAGAAGGTGTACTGCGCCAGGAGTAGCCCGATCATCACCACGTACAGGTTGGAGTGCCAGCCGGTGCCGTTGACGAACGTCGTGAACACGAAGTGCGCCGACTGGTGGTGGGCGGGCACCAGCGTCAACGCGGTGACGATCACCCCGACACCGGCCAGATGCCACCACACGCTGATGGAGTTCAGGACGCTGACCAGCCGGACCCCGAACAGGTTCAGCGTCGCGTGCAGGGCCAGGATCACCAGGTAGATCACCATGATCGACCGCGGGGTGGGCTCGAAGCCCCACTGCAGGTTCGCGAACGCCCCCATGAACAACGCGCACCCGTAGTCGATCCCGGCGATCGCCCCGAGCAGCCCGAGGAGATTGAGCCAGCCGGTGTACCAGCCCCAACGGCGGCCGCCGAGCTGGTCCGCCATGTAGTACAGGGCGCCGGAGGTCGGGTAGGCGGAGGTGACCTCGGCCAGCGCGGCGCCGACGAACATCACCATCGCGCCGACCGCGATCCAGCCCCACAGCATCACCGCCGGGCCGCCCGCGCCCATCCCGAACCCGTACAGCGTCATGCACCCGGACAGCACCGAGATGACGGAGAAGGAGATGGCGAAATTGCCGAACGCACCCATCCGCCGGGTCAGGACCGGTTCGTAGCCGAGATCGCGCAACAGGGCGTCATCATCCGACAACCGGGCAGGGCCGGATCGTGGCATGCGGGACATGGAAGGACCTCCGGAACAAGAGTGGTGACGAAAATAGGGAGAGAAGAGGCGCTGAGCTGGGGCGATCGGGGTGCGGTCGTGCTTACGGCGGGCGGCGGGTCAGCGGTGTGGTCCGGCGCGGGCCGCGCCTCCAGTGGCGGCCAGCGCCTGGCCGCGGGCTCGGACGAACTCCGCCTCCGCCAGATCCGGGCGGCCCGGGTCATCGGTGACGTACGCCCACGGCAGCCGGGCGGCGTACGATCCCAGCGCGGTGAACACCTCTGCGGCGTCGGTGAACTGGTGCGACGCCCATAGCGCATGGGCGAGGTAGTTGAGGTCAAGCACCGACCGGGCCACGGGTACCGGGTGGCGGAACCAGCCGTTCAGGGCCCGCTGGACATCGAGGGCGATGGGTTCCTGGGCCCACTGCCGGCGCATCAGCCGATCCTCCGCACCACGCGCCCGCTGGCTGCGGTAGTTCTCGGCATAGGCGTACAGCGGCAGAACCGACAGCGCGGTCCCCGGCGGGGCCCATGAACCCACCCAGCGGGCGAAATCCAGCGCCACTGCCTGCGAGCCCACGGCCTGGGCGTGCAGGAATTGCAGCACCCGGTGGTACGCCTCACGACTGCACGGGTCACGGGCATTGACCTGATCGAGTAGACGCCACGGCCCCAGCGGCAGCATGGGCTCCGTGGGCCGAACCCGGTGCTCCACCCGCCGCAGCCCCCGATCCAGCTGCGCCAAAGCCAGCAGACATACCCATGGCACCGGATCAGCCTGCGCCAGATCGGCCGCGATCACGGACGCCTCCCGCGCTTCCCTTGCCAGCGCGTCGGTGCTGCCATGGCCGGCCCGGCCCGCGTGCAAGGCCCGCTCCACCGCGACCCGGGCCCGCATCACCTGCGCGTCCACGCTCCCCGGCTCCTCGACCAGCCACGCCTGCACCACACCCGACCGCGCCGCTGCCGCCGCCAGCACCTGGGAACGCGACGTCCGCAACGGCCACTGGGTCCCGGTTCGCGCCAGCAGATCCCGTATCGCCATCCACCGACCCGTCCCTACCTCCTCCAGCGCCACCCGCAGCTCGGCATCATGGCCCGCCGGGTGATACACCGGCCGGAACTCACCCCGGCCGGATGACGCACCTCCGCCCCGCATCAGCCCACCCAGCCAGAGGCGACTCGCCGTAACCAGCGGGACGAGGAGCACGAAGTCCTGGGTGCTGTTACCCGTCCGCGAACGCCGTCCACAAGACAGGCCGCAGCCACGCCCGCCGCCGAGCTGCTGGTCTGGCACGCAGCCAGAAGCTGCGGAATCTGCATCATCAGAGGGTCCTCGGATAGACGGTGTCGGGGAGAAAGGGGGCCGTCCCCGGGGGCGAACGCTCAACTACTGCCGTGGGGGTGCACCAGCAATTGAGCGCCCGGCCCACCGGGGGCGGCCGGTCTAGAAGTGCAGGCCGGCGATCACGCTCGCGAGGTTCGCGACGCCCTTCGTGATCGCCGGCGCAGCCCTGGAACTGGCCAATTCGAAGCCGAGCAGTACGCACACCACGGCGGTTACCGGCTTCACGGCCTTCTGCCGGATCAGCAGGACGACAACGATCAGCAACAGAATGACCAGCGAGACGCTCAGCGCCACAAGAGCGCCTCCTTCCGGGTACACAATCAGCGGCCCCAGGACGAGTTGGGGCGTGCGGACGATCGCAAGGCCGAGACCCGGGCCGTAGACCTGCCAGGGCGCGGGGTGAGTGCTGGAACCCGCGAAACCTGGCAGGCACATGGATAGCCGCCCCGCACCCGGGCTTCCCCACAGAGTGCGGGTCACGGGACGGCCGGAAGGGGGCAGGTCTTACAGGGGTAGGCGCCGGGGAAGCGCCCAAGACCTGCGTCCCTCCGCCTCCCCCATCAGGAGGAAGGCGGTCAAGCACCCCGCAGCGAGCCCGCGCGACGACAACACAACTCGCCGGAGGACCATACGCAGCAGGGCGGTATATGGGGCACCATCGGCATTCAGCTATGAGCGAGCCCTCAAAGCCCGAAGATTCACCGAAGGTCAACGCCCCTGCGCGCCCCGTTCTAGGACGTCTAGGAACCAGGTTCTGGGGCCTCTGCGGGACCACGCCGTTCTCTGCGCACCTTGGCGAGGGTGCGCCGTAAGACGTCAGCGGAGGTGAGAATCCGGGAGGCGTGCGGGAAATGGTGCCAATGCGACCCGGGCGGGGAAGTCCTATCCGCCGGCGGTACGACGACGTGGCACTTCTTGCCCAGCGCAACGGTTTCGGGTTCTTCCCAGCTGTCTGCGGTTCGCGGCGGGACGAGGAAGTACATCCTCGGTTCGAGGCCATCGGGGTCGAGAATCACTGGGCCGACCCGGTTGCTGCTCTGTTCGATCAGTTCGATGGCGCGGCGACCGATGGCTTCCGGTACTCGGATCGCGTCCCACCACTGGCCTGCGGTACAGACATCGGGAGCATCGCCAATGGGCATCCACCTCGGCGGTTGCGCTACAGGGGTCGGCCGGGCTTCGGAAGTCATAGAAATGGTCTCCTCACGACTGGCTGTGAGGAGACCATTCCATTGTGCAAGCGCCGTGAGCGGACAGACTGTCCGCAGGAATCTCCGACCAAGTTCCTTGACGTCTAGTCAGATTGTGCTAGACGCCAGCCCAATTCCCGAACGAAGCCAGCTCGTTGGATGGATGGCTGTCCATGCGCAGCAGTGCTGCGGCGGTGTCACGCACGGACGGATGGAACCGGGTGTGGTTCGGCGCGAGCTTTCTCGCCCGCTGGAGATCGGCGAAGGCTCCGGGCCGATCGCCAACTGTCAGCTTCGCCGACGCCACGTCGATGTGGTGATGGCTTGACCGCTCGCCGACCGTCGACATCGGCGGTGACCACTCGCCGCTGGACGGGGACCATTCCGCAAGCCTGGCGAGCGCCTGTTCGCTATCACCCAGGTCAATCATGGCGTGCACTTCGTGGATCTTGATGTTTGTCGGTCCGAACGACGTCTCGTACGCCAGGGAGTCACGGTTACCTGCCATCCGAGCCACATCCTCAGCCTCACGCAGATACGCGTTGGCAGCCTCAGGGTTGTTCTCCCGCGACTCCACCACGGCCAGCTTGAGCAGCAGCGCCCCGTCGACTGCGAGCGCATCTTGGGTGAAGGACCGCTCCGGCTGCAGCCGTTCCAGCTCCTCGCGCAGGGCCAGCAGCTTCCGGCGGGCCGGCGCGTACGCCCCTTGTCGAAGCATCGCCCCTGCCGTGAGGTACGCGGCGGTTACCTGCATCAGGGGGTCACCGGATCGATCGGCAGCCCAATGCACCCGGTCCAGAGCCGTGTTGGACAGGTCGTGGTGGCCCATCTTGTGAGCCAAAGAGTTCACGGCCCGGTAGGCGCGAGCCAGGTGCCAGAACGCCTTACGTTGATCCGCATCGCGCGAATCGAGCGCCACGTGTGTCAGCTCACTGATGATCGGGGGCAGCAACGGACCCATTGGTGCGTAGCGCGCGTCGCGGCGCAGTGCTGAGACCTGGTCGACCTCCGAAGCGAGCACGGCCAAGGACCGCGGGGGGATTTCCAACTCTTCGGGGATGTCGTAGCACAGCAGCAAGCGACGCAGTTCGGGGATGACCGCGTGCACCCCGTCCTCAGCCTCCGGTTCACCGTAGTACGGCTGTCCGGTCAGAACCTCCGGACCGAAGTGCAGCGCCCCTGCGAGGGCTAGCACCAGGGACGGCGTCGCCTTCCGGGCACCTGACTCCAGCTTCTGGACATAGCTCGGCGAGATCGCCACTTTTTGCGCCAGTTGTGCAGCCGACAGCTTGCGCGTCCGACGGGCTATGCGGAGCCGGTCTCCCAGCGTCAAGGTTTCACTCATCGACGGATCGTTCCCTTCGCGATAGAGCACTCACGCTCAGGGTACGGACGATGTCCAGTCCCGCCGAGCTGGTCGCCAAGTGTTAACGGAACCGGTCATCAGTTGGGGCTCCTCCGCCACGCGGAACGCCCACGGCCCGCTGACCAGCGTGCTGACACGCGGGCACCTGCGTTCCGTCGCCGCGTTGTCCTGGCCTTGTGGAGCTCACGGACACGCACTGTGTCGGCACACACCGCGCGCTGCTCCAGCTGCCCGCTGAAGGCACTGCACCATTCGCCGCGCACTCGAATACGAGACCACTCAACTGAATCAACGTCCTGAGATCGAGACGGTCCGCATTTAGCACATCTCACCGATCTGTCAAGGAGTCGCGCGAAGGAACCTACGGACAAGATGTCCGCTCACAGAGCGCGCGCAATGGAAGGGTCTCCTCACACCCAGTTGCGAGAGGGTCACACCCAATCACTCTCGATGGGGTTGCGCCTGTGCGACCTGGCGCCTCGAAGACATGGCTCGCGTAGCCATCTGTAGTTGGAAGAACGCCGTACTAACGAGCCCGCAGATCAGCACGCGTCCTGCCGACGAAGAGAACGGTGGCCACTCCCAGAGGGCACTTCGCACACTCTTCGGCGGATTCCTGCACACGGCTTACTGGCCGGGTGCTCCCCCTCAACGTCGTCACCGCAATCCCGTACCGCATCACACGGCGAGCCGGACGTTGAGGCGAAGCCTCTGGAAGGAGAGCAAGCATGACAGTCACAACTGAAGGCTTGGCAAACATCCAGGAAAAGATCATCCGGGAGAACTTCGAGAGGTCTGGACCGTTCTTCCTGAGCCGGGACCTCCACCCGATGCTGGACTGCGCCTGCGCCCCTGAGTTCGCGACGTACAAGGCTGCGGGCAACGACATCGACGCCGGCCTGGACGTCCCGCTCAGTGTCCCGTTCAACGCGAAGCTGCGGGAGGAGTTCTTCGGCGGGATCCTGTTTGACCGCGATCAGCACCGGCACTTCATGGTGGATCACACGGCCTACGGAATCCTTCGCGAGGCGGCCCAGGGACGCAGGACCGGACGAGAACTGCTGGACTTCGCCGACCACACAAACGATGCGTCGGAAGTGCGGCAGACCCTCGGGTCTTTGCTCCAGAACAACCTGCTGGGGCCACGGGACACGGACACGGACACGAGCGTCGAGCACTTCGCAGCCCGCGATCTTTCGCTCAACTACCTGCAGAGTCCCATCATCGTCGAGGTCGAGGTCACGTACGGCTGCTTCCGCGCTTGCCGCCACTGCGCCTATGAGTCCTCGCCTGAAGCGAGGATTCCAGGAGAGCTCACCGCTCCGCAATGGGGCGCGATCTTCGGCAAGCTCGCTGAGGCCGGAGTGCTGATCGTTCAGCTCACCGGGGGAGACCCCTTGTTCCGAGACGACTCCTTCGACATCGTGGAGGCAGCCGATGCGGCCGGGCTGAGCGTCTACATCCGCAGCGATACGGCAGCGTTGAACATGCAGAGCGTGGAAAGGCTCAAGGCGCTCCGTGGCCTGTGGCACGTCGGTACGAGCATCGACGGCGCGGACGCTCAGACGCACGACTGGATGCGCGGCCGCGGAGCCTTCGACATGCTGCGCGAGCGGGTGGGCATCCTCGCCGCAGCCGGCATCCCGGTGGCCGCAGGAGCCACCCTCCACAAGAACAACCACACCACTGTCCGGGAAATCGGACGGCGGATAACCGAGTTCGGCGCGAAGTGGTTCGACATCGGCTTCCTTTCGCCGGTCGGCCGAGGCGTCAACCTTCGTGACCTCGTCCTCGACGATGGAGAGATCCGGGCCAGCCTCGACCTCTACCTCCAGGGCGTACGTTCTGGCGACTACACCCCGTCCCACAGCCACTACGTCCGCCGCGGGCAGGCTAACCAGCCCTTCGCTGACTTGACGGATCTCGTCGACAAGCTGCCGTACCTGACGGAATGGCCCTTCAGCCGCATGCGCCTTGACCCGACAGGTTCTTCCTACACCGCAGGAAAGCTGAAGGGTTCTGACTTCTCAGGTGGCTACAACCTGCAGGACAACGCCCTCGCGCACATCTGGGACAACAGTCCGAACCTGGCGCAGTTGCGAGAGCTTGGCGGTGGTGGCCGCATCCACAGCCTCGACTACCGGCTCCTGAGGTCGAGCCACGAGTTCATGTAGGTCCGAAGCCGCTGTCCTCGTCGCTGGCCCGGACGGCACGTCCCGCCGGGCCAGCGGCTCCCCGCGTAAGGAGAAGACGATGGCAAGCTTTGAATTCCCAGGCAAGTACTACGAGATCATCAGGCAGGACTTCCGCAACCTGGAGGCAGAGAGCTCCTTCTTCGCTTCCTACCTGCCGGCGGGTGGCCGCGTCCTGGATCTCGGCTGCGGAACTGGAACCAACCTCCGCGCCCTCCGCAACCTTGGGTACACCTGCACAGGCGTGGATCAAAGCGAAAACTTCATAGAGTTCGCCAAAGAGTCCGGCGGCAATATCCAGTACATCCACTGCCGCGCCGCCGACTACGAGACGGAGGGGAAATTCGACCTCATCTACGCCGTATTCGTCACCCTCAACTATCTCAAGCGTGACGAACTCGGAAGGCTACTGACCAAGGCTCGCGAATGGTTACGGCCGGGCGGTCGATTCGTTGTCGACATCGGCCACATGCTGAACTTCGTCGACAACTACCAGCCGTATATCGTCGCCCACCACCGGAGCGACGGAATCCTGATCACTCGACTCATCCGACATGCGGTGAATGCGCACACCGCTAACTGGCGACACGAGGAAACCATTCTTGTTCGAGAGAAGAATGGGCAGGTCTCAATGTACGACAACTTCTTCGACCAGCTGGCGCTGACGGCCCCGGAACTTCGCCAGCTATTAAAGGACGCTGGCCTCTCGGTCACCGAGGAATATGGAAGCTTCCAAAAGGTGAATCCGTCACCGCTGGGGAAAGGCCATCTCATATTTGTCGCCACGGCTAATGAAGATCCAAGTTCGTGACGCCGTGGATTAGCTCAGAATTCCCTACCGGGAACGGGCTCATCAGCCAGGTCGGGACGTATGAGTTCGTCGTCGATCGTGATTTACGAGATTCCACAGGGGACCGCTGGTACTGGCACGTACGGCTGCATGCGGAACGCGACGCCCTTGTGCGGATTCGCCTGGCACGCCCACTGCTGATCGGCCAGTTCGGACCTGTTGTCAGCAGGGCCGGAACACGTGATTGGCTCTGGGCGTCACCGGGACCCGACACCGCTTTCGACGTCCCTCTGCCCGGCCGGACGACGGTTGGGCTCTCCGCAACCATGGCATACGGGCTGCAGGAACTTGAGGCGTTCCGTGCCAAGTTGGGAGAATCGGTGGTGTGGCAATCCCTGACGGGCAGTGAAGGCGGCAGCGATGTCCCCGTGATCATAGTTCCCCATCCGAAAGCGGAGAACCTTGTGTTGCTCACTGCCCGGCACCATGCCTGCGAGGCCATGGCCTCGTATGTCCTGGAAGGAGCAGTCCAAGAGTTCATTGAATTGAGGCGAGCACGTGACCCTTCCGTCTCTCGCTGTGAACTGATGGCGGCGCCCATCATGGACATGGATGGCGTCACTCGCGGCGATCAAGGAAAGGCTCGAAAACCGTGGGATCACAATCGAGACTACGGCGTTTCGAGCACGTACCGATCGGTATCCGCGCTACGCAACAGACTCGCGGCGGACGGCCGAAACACGTACGCGCTGGACCTTCATACGCCTGGCCTGCGCGGACCCATGGAAGAAGTATCTTATGTGGTCTCCTCCGGGGATCCTGGAGATTACGAAACAGCCCAGGGGTTCCTGGGAACGTTCAATTCTCTCCATGGCGGGTGTGACTTCAAGGCGCCTGAAGTACTCCTCTTCGATCACGACTGGAACTCCGCCTCTTCTCTCTCTCAACGGTGCTGCTCGGCTTGGCTCCGGAGCCGGAAGGATACGCGTATCGCGCTAACCATCGAGTATCCCAATGCGGTTGTCCAGGGCGTGCCGGTAACCGAATATCGAGCCCGGATGTTTGGGGCACTCTTATTGCGGACGCTCATTGCTCAGATGTGATAGAATGCGCGCCACCTATATAGCCCGGTAGGTTCGTCGCGGAATAGGATTCCAATGACCGAGCTCAACCCATCGCCGCAGTTCGATCCTCGTGCGATCGAAGAGCGTTGGCAGACACTATGGCGGGAGGAGCGGACGTGGGAAGTGTCGAACACGTCTGCTGCCGACAAGAGGGCGTACGTCCTTGAGATGTTGCCCTACACGAGCGGGGAACCGCACGTAGGCCACCTCAAGAACTACGCGGTCGGCGACGCGGTAGCCCACTTCCTGCGCAGGCAGGGCTACTACGTGCTGCATCCGATGGGCTACGACGCATTCGGGCTACCGGCAGAAAACCACGCGATCCGCACAGGGAAGCACCCGCGGGTCTCCACAGACGAGTCGATCGCCTCCTTCCGCGAGCAGTTCAAGCAGTGGGGCATCTCCATCGACTGGAGTCGGGAGATCAGCACGCATCAGCCCACCTACTATCGCTGGACGCAGTGGATCTTCCTGCAGCTCTTCAAAGCCGGGCTGGCGTACCGCAAGCGGTCCGCTGTCAACTGGTGCCCGTCCGATGCAACGGTGCTGGCGAACGAACAGGTAGTCGACGGGCAATGCGAGAGGTGTGGCAGCCTCGTCGAACTCAAGCAGCTTGAGCAGTGGTTCTTCCGGATCACCGACTACGCCGAGCGGCTACTGAACGACCTTGATGGCCTCAACTGGCCCGCGCACGTCAAGACCATGCAACGCGCCTGGATCGGACGCTCGGAAGGCGCCAGCGTCACCTTCCGCGGCGCCGAGGTAGAACACGAGATCCAGGTCTTCACGACGCGGCCCGACACTCTGTACGGGGCCACGTTCATCGCGCTGTCCCCAGAGCACCCCGACCTAGAGCGTCTCACCGGCGGGACACCGCAGGAAGCCGCGGTCCGCGAGTACGCCAACGCGGCTCGCCGTGCGGGACACAGTGACCGTGGGGGTGATGAGCGGCCGAAGACCGGCGTCATCACTGGCCGGCATGCGATCCACCCGCTCACCGGAAACAAGATCCCCATCGTGGTGACCGACTACGTACTCATGGAGTACGGAACCGGCGCGATCATGGGTGTGCCCGCACACGATGATCGTGACTTCGAATTCGCCAAGGCGCTCAACCTTCCGATCCAGCCCGTCATCGGCCTTGCTGACGGAACGACCCCTGAACTCCCCTACGTAGGGGAAGGTGTCGCCATCAACTCCGCGGAGTTCGACGGGGTGCCCAGCCGAGAGGCAGGCGCCGGGGTCACCGCCAAGCTCGGCGATCTCAGGCTGGGCGAGGCAGTCGTCAGCTATAAGCTCCGTGACTGGCTCCTGTCCCGACAGCGGTACTGGGGCTGCCCCATCCCGATCGTGTACTGCGACGGATGCGGACTGGTACCTGTCCCTGAAGACCAGCTTCCTGTCCCGCTGCCCGACGTCGAGGACTACGCCCCAAAGGGCAAGTCCCCCCTGGCCACCGCCGAGGATTGGGTCCACACCGAGTGCCCGAAATGCGGCGGCCCAGGACGTCGCGAGACGGACACCATGGACACGTTCGTCGACTCGTCCTGGTACTACCTGCGGTACTGCGACCCGGACAACACAAGCGCGCCGTGGAGCAAAGAGGCAGCGCGCGCGTGGATGCCGGTCGACCAGTACATCGGTGGGGTCGAGCACGCCATCTTGCACCTCCTGTACTCACGCTTCCTGTGCAAGGCCCTCGCTGACCTCGACTTTCTCCCCGTGCAGGAGCCCTTCGGGACGCTTTTTACCCAAGGGATGATCACCAAAGACGGCGCGAAGATGTCCAAATCGAAGGGCAACACCGTCTCGCCACGGTCGATCGTCGAGAAGTACGGCGCTGACACGGCACGCTGCTACGTCCTGTTCATGGGTCCACCAGAGCACGGCGCGGATTGGGCTGATGAAGGCTTGGACGGCGTTCACAGATTCTTCAAGCGGATCTGGAGGTACACCGACGAGATCACGAGCGCCAACTCCGACCTGATCGGGAAGGCGCTTGACGCTGAACGCGATCTCGCTCTGCGACGGAAGACAGCCTGGGCGATTCAGAAGGTCACCGAGGACATGTCCGGGCGGTTCGCTTTCAATACCGCCATCGCCGCGCTGATGGCGCTGTCCAACGACTGCAGTCGGGCCCTGCAGGACGGCATCGCGAAGAAGACGGTGACCGAGGCGGTCAGCACCCTAGCGTCGCTCCTGCTGCCCTTCGCACCCCACGTTTCCAGTGAGGTCTACCACCGGCTGACCGGGAAGCGAGTCTGGGAAGAGCCGTGGCCCGTTGCTGACGAGGCACTGCTCCGGTCCGAGACAATCCAGATCGTCGTCCAGATCAACGCGAAGACGCGCGCAGAGATGAGCATTCCGTCGGATGCGTCTGAGGACGACATCCGCCAAGCGGTACAGGTTCTTCCTGTCGTTCAGCAGGAAGCCGAAGGCCGCAGCATCAAGCGAATCATCGTCGTTCCAGGCCGACTGGCGAATGTTCTGATCGCCTAGCTGCACCCTCACCGGTGCCGCCATCCACGGTGGCACCGGTGAGCAGCCGCGCGAGCAGGATGTTCCCCGTTCCCATGCCGGCCATGTGCCCTACCCGCTAACACGAGTACCTTCTCCGCACCGTTCTCATGCCGATGCTGGCGCTTCAGACAGCTCTGCGGCGACCCCGAGGCAAGTGCGCCGTGCTCCTGCACCATGAGCTAGGGATGGATTCTGTGACCACGGACAGCCTGGCATCGAGCGACTTACCCGTACTCACTACGGACCGCCTTCGACTGCGTCCGTTCTGCACCGACGACACGGACTGGGTTCTCGACGTCTCGCTCGACCCGGAGATACAGCACTGGGTCAGCCTGCCCATCCCCTACCAGCGTCCCCACGCTCATTACTTCGTCCACAGCATCGCTATCGCCAAGGCCCGCAGCGGTACGGCCGCAGAATTCGCTATCGACGATGGCGTCACGCGGCAGCCGCTTGGCCGGGTCGGCCTGCACCGCAAGCCCGGAGAGTCTGCTGAGATCGGATTCTGGCTGGCCGCGAACGCTCGCGGTTCGGGAGTGATGACGGACGCCGTCCGGGTCGTGTGCCGATGGGGCCTCTCTTCCGCTGGCATGCAGCTGCGCCGCATCGCTTGGCACGCCCGCGTCGGAAACGTCGCCTCCCGTCGGGTCGCGGAGCGCGTCGGGCTCACCATCCACCCGTATACGGAACAGTTGACGTGGCGCGGCCAACCGACCGAAAAGTGCGTCGGCGAGCTGATGGCTCCTTAAACTTTCGGCAGAGGGCCCCTGAGAAGCTTTCCGTGATCAGCGGAAGGGGACCGTTGTTGATCACGGGCCCACAACGCCTTCTTGGCAATGCCGCTATGTACTTCCACACTGCCCATCAGGTTACCGACGGGAAGAGACGCGATGCCGAAGCGCAAGGGTCGCCGCAACAAGGCACAGCGGCAACGCGAACTACGACAACGGGCGACCATCTCCCTGGCCGGCCTCGCAGCTGTGCTTCTCATGCTCTGGCAGTCGCCGTGGCTCCTGCTCGGCATCACCGGAACAGGAGCCGTAGCCGTCGTAACCTGGCGGCTCTGGAAGTCGCACCGGCGGGAACGCAACGGCGACCGTAGCTGGCGCGAACACAACCGGCACATGGAACTGGAACGCTCCATGGCCGCCATAGACGCCATGACCTGGCAGGACTTCGAGCACTACGTCGCCGAGCTATGCCGCCGCGACGGTTGCAGCGACGTCATCGTGGTCGGCGGTTCCGGCGACCTGGCCGCCGACGTCCTCGGCTACATGCCCGACGGTCGGCGCTTGGTCGTGCAGGTCAAGCACTATGCCCCGGACCGCAAGGTTCCCAGCGGGGACATGCAGAAGTTTGTCGGCATGGCCTTTCACGAGCACCGCGCGGACGTCGCGCTGTTCGTAGCGACCTGCGAGTACGGCAAAGCAGCACGGGAGTTGGCGGTAAAGCACCGCATCGTCGCGCTGAACCGCAACCTGTTCGGTTCCTGGAATAGCGGGGCCCCGCTGGAATCGCTCTTGCCCTTGAGCGGGGCCGGCGGCGGAGTGCCACGTCGTCGACACCCCGTACGTAAGCGCCACGAAGGCTCGTCCTGACCACTGAGAAGGTGTTGATCGCAGCCCATCAGCGATCAAGACATGGCCCGAAACCTCGGAGGCGAGGGCTCGGAGGATGCGGAAGCCCACCGCTGCGCCCTCCGAACCCGCTCGTCGATATCCCCAAACATCCTATGGGGTGAGGCGGTTCGGTCCACGGAACAGGAATGTGGCCTCGCGGATCGATTCCAGGCCCAGCATCACCATCAGTACTCGGGCGAGTCCCATCCCCAGACCGCCGTGCGGCGGGCACCCGAACCGGAACGCGTTGAGATAGTCCTGCAGCGGCTCGGTGCTCATACCCTTCTCCGTAGCCTGTTTGAGCAGCACGTCGTAGCGGTGCTCGCGCTGTGCCCCGGTAGTGATCTCCAGACCCTTCCACAGCAGGTCGAAACTGAGCGTCACGTCCGGCTGACCGGCCGGGCGCATGTGGTAGAAGGGCCGGATGCTCGTCGGGTAGTGCGTGATGAACACGAGATCGTGCCCCACCTGCTCCCGCATGTGCGCGGCGATGCCCCGCTCGCCCTCCGGGTCCAGGTCCTCCTTCAAGCCTTCCGGGTCCCAGCCCTTCGCCCGCAGGATCTCCTGGGCCTCGGCCATGGTGATCCGGGGGAACGGCGTAGCCGGCACCGCGACCTCGACGCCGTATGTCTCCCGGATCGCCTCCCCGTGGACCTCAGCGACCTTGCCGATGGCGTGGGTGAGCATCTCCTCCTCGAACGCCATCACGTCCTCGACGTCCCTGATCCACGCCAGCTCGACGTCCACCCCCGTGAACTCCGTCGCGTGCCGGGACGTGAACGACGGCTCCGCCCGGAAGACCGGGCCGATCTCGAAGACCCGGTCGACGCCGGCCGAGATCGCCATCTGCTTGAAGAACTGAGGTGACTGCGCCAGATAGGCGGAGCGGTCGAAGTAGCCGAGCTTGAAGACCTCAGCGCCGGACTCCGAGGCGGTGCCCATCAGTTTCGGGGTGTGCATCTCGGTGCAGCCATGGGCGTACGCGTACTCGCGCATCCCTTGCTCAAGCGTGGTCTGTGCAGCGAACAGCAGCCGCGCCGTCTGTCGCCTGCGTACATCGAGGAACCGCCAGTCAAGGCGCTGCTCCAGGCCAGTGTGCTCGTCGATCGGCAGCGGGGCCTCGGCGCGGTTCAGAACTTCGACGGACTCCGGAATGATCTCCAGGCCGCCGAGCTTCACCACCGGGTTGTCGACCACCCGGCCCGTGATCCGTACGGCGGACTCGGTGGTCAGATGCTCCAGCTCAGCCTCGATCGCGTCGCCGTGACCGCCCCGCTTGTGGGTGACCTGGGCGATGCCAGTGTGGTCCCGGACGAGGATGAATTGCATCTTGCGCTGCAGGCGGTGGGTGTTCACCCAGCCTGAGATTGAAACGCTTTGACCGAGGTGTTGCCGCAGGTCAGCGACCAATACCCGGCTCGTAGTGTGGATCATCGCAGCCCTCCAGGAGCGTCGTCATGATCCCTTGGGAGCGTGGGCGAGAAGGGTACTCGCGGTGCCACCACGCCTTTGCCACCGCCAGAAAGCGGCGACCTCATTCGTGCCCGATGACGGGGGCCGGCCGGCGGGGCATGAAACCCGAAGGTCGTTCCTCCCCGCGCTCAGGAGGGTCTTCGCCAACGGGTGCGAGGCTGCCTTCCCAGCTACTGGCAGCTCTCTCTGCTCGCGTGACCCGCGACTACTCGTCTCCATCGACGCGTTGCACTCGAGAATAGGGCCACCGTTTTGACCGCGGCAATGGCATTGGGCCGCAGGGGATGATCTTCACCCACGGGTGATCATTTGCAGGCACACGTCAGGATCTTCAAAGGGCACGCCCCCAAGGTCGCACCACGTGTTGACTCGCGGTCCTCACGATGCCGTGCCAGAACAGCGCCGCCGAGACCTTGCTCGTGCCCGAGGTGAACGGGCCCTCGGCGTACAGCAGCCGGCAAGGACTTGTCGCCCGCTGTGCATAACGCAGGACCGTCGCCCTCAGCCCTGAGGATCTCCGGCGTTGCTGGCATCTCTCGGCATCCCGCGCCTCAAACCAGTTCCCAACCCAGTGGAGTTCGCGCCTATGCGCACAGACTGTGGTGCTCGCCAAGCCTGGCTTCGGACTGGCTATCCTCCGGCCGTTGGCTCTCCAGCCCGAGCAGCTTCAAGAGGTCGGCAGTGACGACCCGGTAGGCGTTCCCGAGCCGCAGCACCTTGACCGGGTACTCCCCTTGCCTGGCGAGCCCGTACCCCGTTGAGCGTCCGATCATCAGCGACCGGTTAGCGGTGTCGAGATCGATGACCGCCGGCAGGGCGAGCAGTTCTGCGCTCGTCAGCCCCCGCATCGCACGAGAAGAACTAAGTGCCTCCATGACGCCCTCCTAGGGATATTTCGTGCCACTGGTTGCGCCAAAGGTGTATCACGGAGTTGCAGCAGCACGATCTTTCGACATAAAGTGCAGTCATGACCCTTGATAGCTGGCCGGCGGCATTCACGGCCCGAGTAGCCCAACAGATGCGCGAGGCGCGCCGGACCGCCGGCCTCACCATGGCGGAGGTCGCCCAGGGCTGCACCGACCGCGGTTTGGAGTCCACCGAGCAGTCCATCAAGAATCTGGAATCCGGGCGTAAGGCCAGCATGACGATCGCCGACTTCGTCGTTCTGGCCGATGTCCTCGGTGTCCCGCCGGTCTCCCTGCTCTTCCCCCTCGGCACCGCCGCCACCGTGGAGGTCCTTCCCGGCCGCGAGATGCCCACCTGGGACGCGCTCGCGTGGTTCGCCGGTGAGACCCCCATGGAGCAGCCAGCCGCTGAGGGCACAGCCCGGGACCTGCTTGATGTGTTCCGCAATCACGGCGACCTCGTGGCTGCCGCGATGGCCTCCACCAATCTGGCTAAGGATCGGCGGCGCACGGCGAGCACCACCTTGGATCGTGCCCGCAGAGTGACGCTTCTGGAACGCGCGGCGGGCTACGAGGAGCACGCCTTCGAGGACTGCCAGGAGCTGCGCGTCTTCCGCGCCCGGATGAACGAGCGCGGGCTCGTGCCCCCGGCCCTGCCCGGCCAGCTTGCCTTCGTCGACCAACCCGGCCCCGAGAGCGACCAGGAGCACAGCGAGTGAAGAACGGAACGGTCTCCCGCAGGTGCCGTTGTATGGACCCTGCGACGGGCAAGGAGTACGGCGGCTCCTGCCCGAAGCGGAAGAACTCCCGGCACGGCACGTGGACGGCCTTCCAAGAGCTGGAACCGGCACAGGACGGCCGTCGCCGTCGGTTCCGTCGCGGCGGTTACGAAACCTCCGCGAAGGCCAAGGAGGAGCTGGACAAGGTCCGTGCCCTCATGTCGATACCGGAGGTGGACGACACGTGGGGCAAGGCCACCATCAGCGACCTCATAGAGGGCTGCCTGAAGGACAAGGACCCCCTTCCGGACTATGACGAGAGCCGACGCAGGTTCAAGTCCGGCCAGAGTCTCAACTCGAAGACCACCCTCGGTGAGTGGCTCGACACCTGGCTCACTGGCCGCAAGCGACTGCGCATCTCCGGCTACAACAGGTACGAATCCGATATCCGGGTGCACCTCAAGCCCCATTTGGGGCACCTGCGCCTGGACAAGCTCCGCGTCCACCACATCAGCTCGATGTTCGACGCCATCAACGAGAGCAACATCGAGATCCAGGAGCAGAACGCTCAGCGTCGAGCAGCCGTCGACGAACTCAGCGCCATCCCGTGGAAGGGCGCAGAGAACCGCGCACGCCGTAAGTGGCTTAAGGCCCAGCTCGACTCCATGCCCCCCTTCCGGCGGATCACGGGGCTCAACACTCAGCCGCGCATCAAGATCACGCTGCGTGCCGCCTTGAACGTCGCCATCGCTCAGCAGGTGATGCCGGCCTTCAACCCGGCCGCCCACGTCGAGCTGCTGCCCGGCACGAAGCCCAAGGCCCTGGTCTGGAACGACGAGCGCATCGAGCGGTGGCAGGAGACCGGCCAACGGCCGTCACCGGTCATGGTCTGGACCCCTGAACAAACCGGCCGGTTCCTGGACTTCGTCGCTGCGGACCGCCTGTACCCGCTCTGGCGCCTGATCGCCTTCCGGGGAACACGCCGAGGCGAGTCGTGCGGGGTGCGCTGGGTGGACCTGTCGGTCGCCCATCGTTCGCTGACCATCGCCACACAGCTCGTGCAGGACGGCTGGGAGGTCTACGAGGACGTCCCGAAGACCGACAGCGGCAACCGCCTCATCGCCCTCGATGACGAAACGCTTGAGGTCCTGACGGCCACCAAGGCACGCCAGAATCAGGAGCGGCTCACCTGGGGCAACGGCTGGCAGGACACCGGCCGAATATTCACCCAGGAGGACGGCTCCCTTCTCCACCCGGCGAAGCTTTCCGACCTCTTCGAACGCCTGGTCGCCGCCGCCGGCCTTCCACCGATCCGGCTGCACGACCTTCGCCACGTCGCTGCCACGCTCATGCTCGCGGCCGGGGTCGACGTCAAGGTTGTATCCGAAACCCTGGGCCACTCGGACACCCGGATTACCCGGGATATCTACCAATCGGTCCTCGACGACCTCGCTCGGGACGCCGCCGAGAAGGTCGTGCAGCTCGTCCCTCGCTCGCGCAAGAACCTCGCCCCGGTCAGTGATCACGAATCACCAACGACCAAACACAAGCCGAAAACGGCTCCGCCCCGCAAGCCGACCGGATCAACGGAGGAGCGTTCCGCCTGAGCGCCTGAATGTCTGGAGCCCTGGTCAGCCGGGACCGTCCGGGGCTCCGCCGTCCGAGGGCGACGAGTGGCAGGTCGACCACCCGTACGCGACCATCTCATGAGCCGCGCTGCACCTGGAGCAGTCCCCCGCTGGCCAACCGCACTGCCGAGTCCTCCACTTGAGGCTGCGCCGACGACGCCAGGCGGAGGTCTGCGCAGTCGAGAGCAGCACACACCCGCGCAGACAGGTCCTGGCGTTCCTGCTCGTCGGGACAGCCCCGAGGTTGAGCGACAGCCACACGCGCAGGTCATTCCCTGGCGAGACCACCACTGCTTTCCCTGGCTGGCCAGAGGGGACGAGAGCCCTCGCCGCGTGTGGGGACCTCTCGGTGCGGTCAGCTTGCGGTGAAGAGACGGTGCGGCTTACGGCACCGATGAGCCCGTTGTCCCGCTCAGCTCTCTGTGAAGTCCTGCCCCACGAACAGGCTGATCAGCAGGCTCTCCGCGGTGATCAGCAGCGTCCGCACCGCGACCACGTCACCGATGGAGGCGTGCTTGGTGGCCTGGAGCTGCTTGCGGAGCCGTCCGACCACCGAGGCGAATGCTGCGGCCTGACTCTCCACGAGCGGGCGGGGGCCACCGAGATTGCGCACGAGGTACTTCACCCGCAGTGCGTGAGGCGGCTTGTCCAGACCCTCCCACTCCTTGGCCGGCCGGTTGTTCTCTGCATGCCAGGCGCGAACTGCCTCATCCGGAGCCGCCTGCCGCAGCGCACGCTCCACCGCTTCGACGGTGCAGTTGGCGACCTTCTCCGCAGCTGCTGGCCCGTTGCGCCGAATGTCGTCCCATGCGCCGTTGAGCAACTCGGGGACCTTCGCGTCGACCCGTGTGAGTACGGCATACAGCTCTGCCGTGACCTCCAGCCGGGCGGCCATCCACGGCTCGACGACCTCCGACTCGACCCGGTCCGCACCCTCCGCAACGAGACCGGGGTCGGCGTCCGGGGAGGCCAGAAGGTCCGACCCCAGGAGCGAGAGGTTCGTGCGACCGGTGACCACCACCATGGGAAGTTCGTCCAGGTGATCGGCGGAGTCTGAGACGAAGTTCCGCCACGCCACCACGGGCATGCCGCTCGTCTCGCTCAGAAGTCCCTTGCCGGGCGCGTGTTGAACTGCCCAGTCCGTCAGATCGACCTGGACCCGGCTGATCCGGGCCAACTCGGAGAGCACCGGCGAGGGCTCCATCAGCTCACGGAGCTGGGCCTCGATACGGCTGTTCGCTTCGAGAGCGGAACGCCAACTGGTCAGCGCCCCAGACCCCGCGATCTGCTCGGCCAGACGGGAAGTCGCGGTGACCTGATCGAGGTAGTTGTTCTGAGGCGTGAGCTGGTCCACCCACCGCATGCTGGCGGCCAACGCCGCAACTCTGGAGCTCGAATCGACGGTGCGGGCGAAGTCCGCCTGCATGCGCTCGATCGCGGCCGCAGCACCGGACTGCTCCAGCAATCGCCTCGTCGACTCGAAGTAGTCGTTCACCCAGTTGAAGGAATCAAAGGCCTTCTCGAACGACGTGAGGACACTGGAGTTACGCATCAGGGCGTCAAGGGACGCGGACGCCTTCTCGAACGACGTCAGGGCACTCGACCTCAGCAGGTCATCAAGGGGTGTGGAGCCCGCGACGAAACTGCGACCCCGGGGCTTGGCCGGTTGGCCCTTCGGCTCGCCCTCGGCGGCCGGCTGGGCTTCCTCCACGACCTCGTCATCGCCTTCAGCCTGTGAGTCCTCAATGGACATCCGCCACGGCTCCTCGTCTCGCCGACCCCCGCGCCAGCCTGCAGCGGTCACGATAGTCGCCATCGTCGACAAACCGGACACGCCTCGTGACTCCCCTCGCTACAGAGAAGCCCCGAATGCGCCAGAACCGGCCGGGGCTGGGGGAGCCCCGGCGGGCGAGCCGAGAACTGTCGAAGCCCTACAACGCGAAGCCGAGGGGCTACAGCCCTCGTTCGCACCCACGTACACCGCTCGCGCAGCCGCGCCGCAGCCGTGTCCACCGGTTGTCCACCGACCACCGTCCGGCCGCTTTCCAGGGCCTTCGAGGTTCCCAGTATCAGGTCACAGAAAGGCAAAAAGCCCAGGTCAGATGGCATCTGACCTGGGCCAAACCTGAGCCCCCTGTCGGATTCGAACCGACGACCTTCGCTTTACAAGAGCGGTGCTCTGGCCAGCTGAGCTAAGGGGGCATGGGTCCGCGGGTGGGTGGTGCGGGTGCGGGGCCAGGAGAAGTGTACTCAAGGCGGGGGGTGCCGGGTGTGGGGAAAGTCGGTGACCGGGGGCTACTGACAAAGGGGCAGGCGGCGGGTAGCGTCACGGTCAGTTCGCATATGGCGGACTAGACCAATCCTTCCTTTACTCGGATCGTCCGGCACGTTCCTGCCGGTGAGGGGTGCAACAGCTATGGCTACTGTCACGTTCGACAAGGCGACCCGTATCTACCCGGGCTCGGAGAAGCCCGCGGTGGACGGCCTGGAGATCGAGGTCGGGGACGGCGAGTTCCTGGTTCTGGTCGGTCCGTCCGGCTGTGGGAAGTCGACCTCCCTGCGCATGCTCGCGGGTCTCGAGGACGTCAACGGCGGAGCGATCCGCATCGGTGAGCGCGACGTCACCCACCTGCCGCCGAAGGACCGGGACATCGCGATGGTGTTCCAGAACTACGCGCTGTACCCGCACATGACCGTCGCGGACAACATGGGCTTCGCGCTCAAGATCGCCGGCGTGAACAAGGCGGAAATCCGCAAGCGGGTCGAGGAAGCCGCGAAGATCCTGGACCTGAGCGACTACCTGGCGCGCAAGCCGAAGGCGCTCTCCGGTGGTCAGCGCCAGCGTGTCGCGATGGGCCGCGCGATCGTGCGTGAGCCGCAGGTGTTCCTCATGGACGAGCCGCTGTCGAACCTCGACGCGAAGCTGCGGGTGCAGACCCGTACGCAGATCGCCAGCCTGCAGCGCCGGCTGGGCGTCACCACGGTCTACGTCACCCACGACCAGGTCGAGGCCATGACGATGGGCGACCGTGTGGCCGTCCTCAAGGACGGGCTGCTGCAGCAGGTCGACACCCCCCGCAACATGTACGACCGCCCGGCGAACCTGTTCGTCGCCGGCTTCATCGGCTCGCCGGCCATGAACCTCGTCGAGGTCCCGATCACCGACGGCGGCGTGAAGTTCGGCAACTCGATCGTCGCCGTCGAGCGCGACGCCATCGCGGCCGCCTCCGACAAGGGCGACCGCACGGTCACCGTCGGCGTCCGCCCCGAGCACTTCGACATCGTGAACGGCGAGGCCAAGTCGCTGTCGAAGGACGAGCCGGCCGGTCTGGCCGTCACGGTCAACGTCGTCGAGGAGCTGGGCGCGGACGGCTTCGTCTACGGCAGCGCCGAGGTCAGCGGCGAGCACCAGGACCTGGTCATCCGGGTCGGCGGCCGCGAGATCCCGGAGAAGGGCTCCGTGCTGCACGTCGTGCCGCGCGGTGGCGAGGCCCACGTGTTCTCGACCTCCACCGGTGAGCGCCTCACCCGCTGACGCTCAACCCGAAGGGCCAACGTGGCCAACGGGCCAACGGGCATATAAGCAGTACGGAACGGCCGTTCGCGCAACCCGCGGGCGGCCGTTCCGCGTTGCGTCCGCCTTGATCATTCCGGTGTCGACAAATACCTACACACACCGGGCTTTTCGATCCCGTTCGTCAACCGGCCGCACCCGTATCAGCGATTCCCCTCACCCGGCAGGGTGACTAAATGTCGCCAAATCATCACCCATCGCTACGATCGCGAGCGTGAACCAGGTAGCTCGCCGCATCGGCAAGACATTCGCGCTCGTACTCCCGGTCGTCCTCGTGCTGTCCGGGACCCTCGCCGTCACCCGCGTCCCGTGGGCGACCTCGGCCTCCGAAGCCCAGGTGCTCACGGCCTCGCACGACAAACCGGAGATCGTGCCGTCCTCGAAGGAGCCGCAGGAGGTGCTGCGCACCCGACTGCTGGACGAGCTCCAGGACAAGTCCGCGAGCACTGTACTGACCGACCTGCAGGCGGAGATGGCCACCAGGCCGTCACTGGCAAAGTACTGCACGTCGATCGCCCGGTCGCTCGGCCGCGCCGCCGTCGCCAAGTACGGTCCGGTGCGCGCCCAGTCCTTCTCGCGTCCGGTGTGCGACACCTCGTTCGCGACCGGCGTCGCCTCCGTCTACTGACCATGACGGGCGTCCCCTGCCACCCGGGGACGCCGTCATCACGCGTTCGAGGTCCCGGTAGGGTGCCCAGCATGACGAACGGCGCTCCTACCGTGACCCAGGCCGTCCTCCTCGCCGGAGGGCAGGGGTCGCGACTGCGGCCCTACACCGACGACCGTCCCAAGCCGATGGTCGAGATCCCGGGCACCGGGACACCGATCATCGGCCACCAGCTCGACTGGCTGGCCGCCGAGGGCGTCACCGACGCCGTCGTCTCGTGCGGCCACCTCGCCGAAGTGCTCCAGGAGTGGCTGGACGCGGCCCGGTTGCCGCTGAACGTCACCACCGTCGTCGAGAAGGAACCGCTGGGTCGCGGCGGCGGGCTCAAGTACGCCGCCGCGTCGCTCCCGCGCCCCGACGAGCCCTGGTACGCCACCAACGGCGACATCTGGACCCGCTTCTCGCTGCGCGAGATGGCCGCGTTCCATCACGAGCGCGCCGCGGTCGCCACGCTGGCGCTGGCCCGCCCCCGGATCCCGTGGGGCGCCGTGGAGACCAACGAGTTCGGGCAGATCCTGGACTTCATCGAGGCGCCGCCCTCCCCGTTCCTGATCAACGCGGGCGTGTACGTCTTCGACCCGGAGTTCACCGGGCTGCTGCCGGACCTCGGCGACCATGAACGCACCACGTTCCCCCGGCTCGCGCGC
This sequence comes from Streptomyces sp. SID13666, assembly GCF_010548325.1. Classification (NCBI taxonomy): domain Bacteria; kingdom Bacillati; phylum Actinomycetota; class Actinomycetes; order Kitasatosporales; family Streptomycetaceae; genus Streptomyces; species Streptomyces sp. SID13666. Next base: position 67,405 of record NZ_JAAGLX010000016.1, read on the forward strand.
GAACGCCGCCTCGCCGGCTTCCCGATCCCGCAGGGCGCGTACTGGCGGGCCATCGACACGGCGAAGGACCTCACCGAGGCCGCCAAGGAGCTGGCCGCTCTCAGCCGTTGAGCAACCGCTGAAGACGGACCCCCGTCCGCCCGCCGTGGCGCTGAGCGGGCCGCTGAGCCCCTCTCACGCGTTCCACCGCCTCCGGGTCGCCTACGGTCCCTCCACGGCGCCCACGGCCCCCTTACGCACATGGCGGTGGCCCGCACCCCCGAAGGGTGCGGGCCACCGCCATGTCATCCTGCCGACCCGACCCGTCAGGCCGACCCGCCGGTGCCTCCGGCGTCGCCGGACGGTCCCGACCGGCCGAGCAGCAGGCCGGCGGGCGATCCGCTGCCCAGGAGGCCGCCGATCGGGTCGTGCACGGTGCCACTGCTGGTCGTCGGGGACGTCGTCGGACGGTGCGACTGGTGCGGGGAACTGGGCTGCGTCGGCTGCGAGGAGGACTCGCGCGGCTTGCTGCTGCTGCCGCTGCCCGTGCTGCCGCTCTTGTGGGTGCCGCTCGGCGACGCCGAGGGCGACTTGGACGGCTTCTTCTTGGCGCCGGCGGACTTCGACGGCTTCGGGGTGGGCTTGGGCTTGCCGGGCGTGGCCGTCCCCGACACCTCGGGCAGCGGGGTGCCCGGCAGGTTGTTGACGGGGATGCGCGCCGGGGTCGGCACGTCAGTGTGGGTGCTGGAGGACCGCACCGCGGCACCCAGCACCGATCCGCACAGCAGCGTCAGGCCGACGAAGATCGTGGCCAGCACCACACCCCGGCGCAGCACCCGCCTGCGCAGGTCCCACAGTTCGGCGCGCGGCCCGAGCCGCCGCCACGCCTCGCCCGCGAGGCGGCCGTCCACGGAGTAGACGGGGGCGCCCGCGATGATCAGCGGGCTCCAGGCGGCGAGGTAGATGAAGTCCGGGGCGTCGTAGACCGGGACCGTGCGCCAGGTCACCGTCACCAGCAGCGCCACGGAGAGCGCGGCGGCGAGGGACGCGGCGACCCGCTGCCACAGCCCGCAGATCGTCAGCACGCCGACGATGACCTGGAGGAAGGCGATGGTCAGCCCGGCGCCCACGGGGTGCGTGAGCGCGAGGTCGCGCAGCGGCGCCGCGGCGGCCCACGGGTGCAGTGACGTGAGCCACTTGACCATCGAGCCGCGCTCGCCGCCGTCGAAGTACACGGGGTCGCACAGCTTGCTCATGCCGGCGTAGACCGAGATGAAGCCGAGGAAGACGCGCAACGGGAGCAGGACGACGCCGAGATTCATCCGGTGCCCGGGGTACCAGGCGTGCCGGATCGGTTCGGCGTTGCGGCCCCGCCGGATCCCGTTCTTCTCGCCCGGTCCGGCCGCGAGGCCCTTGCCGCGGCGGTCACCGCGCCCGTCACCGAACTCGTCGTCGTAGCCGTCGTAGTCGTCGTCGAAGGCGCCACGGGCGGGCCGGACGCCGCGCAGCAGCTCGGGTTCCGGCATGCGCGGGCCGACGACGCCGGGCGTCGCCGCCTCGTCGATGTCGATCCGCGGCAGCAGCTGCGTCGAGCCGGCGGGCGTGTCGGGGCCGGAGCGTCCGGAGCCGGATTCCGCGCCCGCGTGGCCCGCGTGGCGGACCGCCTGCAGGAGCCGGCCGGCAGCCGGGTCGCCGGGCTCGGTCCGGCCGGACCACACCACTGGTGCGGCCCGTCGCCTGACGGAGCTGGGAATGACGGGGATCCGCGCGGTCTCGTCGAGGCTCAGGGCACGGGCCGAGGTCACGCCGAGCCGGACGCGGAAACTCGCGTGGTTGACGATGACCTGGGCCGGGTCGCTCGGGACCTTGAGCATGCTCAGGGCAGGTTCGTCGAACCCGGGCGTCCCACCCCCCGTAGGAGTGCGGGGTGTTCTGGTGTCCACACTCCACTAACCGAGTGACAGACGTTTAGGACACTGCCGACGCACCGATGGATGTCCGAGACCCGTCAAGATCAACAGCATCGGGGCGCTGGCCGGGAACGATGCGGGGCCGACTCCGAAAAGATCGGGACCCGGACCGGAAGTGATCCGGTCCGGGTCCTCGTCAGCGTCCACGGAGGTCGGTCACACACGAACAACCGCGCACCCGACGTCACCCACAAGAAGTCACGCGCAAGGCGTCACGCACAAGGGGTGGCGCGCGGCCGCCAAGGGGTCACGCGCGGCGGCGGGCCGCCTCGTACAGGACGATGCCGGCGGCGACGCCCGCGTTGAGGGACTCCGCGCCACCCGGCATCGGGATGCGCACCAGGAAGTCACAGGTCTCGCCGACGAGGCGGGACAGCCCCTTGCCCTCGGAACCCGCGACGATCACGACGGGGCCGGCGAGCGCGTCCAGCTCGTGCAGGTCCGTCGCACCGTCGGCGGCGAGGCCGACGACGACCAGACCGGCCTTCTGGTAGGCCTCCAGCGTCCGGGTCAGGTTGGTGGCGCGGGCGACCTGGACGCGGGCGGCGGCGCCCGACGAGGTCTTCCACGCACCGGCGGTCATACCCGCCGCGCGGCGCTCGGGGACGACGACGCCGTGACCGGCGAACGCGGCCATGGAGCGGACGACCGCACCGAGGTTGCGCGAGTCGGTGATGCCGTCGAGCGCCATGATCAGCGGGGCCTCGTGGCTGTTGGCGGCGGTCTCCAGCAGGTCTTCCGGGTGCGCGTACTCGTACGGCGGGATCTGCAGGACCATGCCCTGGTGGTTCAGGCCGTTCGTCATCCGGTCCAGCTCGGGGCGCGCGGCCTCCATGAGCGGGACACCGCGGTCGGTCGCGAGCTTGATCGCCTCGCGCACCCGGTCGTCGGTGTCGATGTACTGCTGGACGTAGACCGCGGTCGACGGGATCTCGGCGCGCAGCGCCTCGACCACCGAGTTACGGCCGACGACCAGCTCGGCCGTGGACTTCGCGCCGCGGCCCGACGGGCGGCGCGACTGCGAGGAGACGGTCCGCTTGGCCACGGCCTTCGCGACGCGGTTCTTCTTGTGGCCCTTGCGGTCCGAGGCGGGCGGGGTCGGGCCCTTGCCCTCCAGAGCCTTACGCCGGTGACCGCCGGTGCCGACCTTCATGCCCTTCTTGTTGGAGGTACGGCGGTTCCTGCGCTGGCTGTTCCCGGCCATGGGGCACTCTCACTTCTTCGCTGCTGAAAATGTACTGACGTATAGGGGGACTGGGCTGTTCGGGCGGAGCTGGTACGGCGGACGGGTCTGGTACGCCGGCGGACGGCACGGTGACGCGCTCAGCGCGAGCCGAGCGACCACCGGGGTCCGGACGCGGTGTCCTCGATGTCCAGCCCCGACTGCTGGAGCTGGTCGCGGATGGCGTCGGCGGTCGCGTAGTCCTTACGCTCCCGGGCCGCCTGCCGCTGTTCCAGCACCAGCCGGACGAGTGAGTCCACGACGCCGTGCAGGTCGTCACCGTGCCCGCCGCCGGCCCACTGCTCGCCGAGCGGGTCCAGTCCCAGTACACCGAGCATCGCACGGACCTCGGCGAGACGCGCGATCGCGGTTTCCTTGTCGTCCGCCATGAGGGCCGAATTGCCCTGCCGGACGGAGGTGTGGACGATGGCCAGCGCCTGCGGGACGCCGAGGTCGTCGTCCATCGCCTCGGCGAAGGAGATCGGCACCTCGGCGGCCGGCGCGACAGGACCGCACTTCTCGACGACCCGCTGCGCGAAGCCCTCGATGCGCGCGAACGCGGACTCCGCCTCGCGCAGTGCTTCCTCGCTGTACTCGATCATCGAGCGGTAGTGCGGGGTGCCGAGGTAGTAGCGCAGCACGATGGGGCGCCAGCGCTGGACCATCTCGGAGACGAGCACCGAGTTGCCGAGCGACTTGCTCATCTTCTCACCGCTCATGGTGACCCAGGCGTTGTGCACCCAGTAGCCGGCGAAGTCGTCGCCGAACGCCTTCGCCTGGGCGATCTCGTTCTCGTGGTGCGGGAAGATCAGGTCGATGCCGCCGCCGTGGATGTCGAAGGCGGAGCCCAGGTACTTGTGGGCCATCGCCGAGCACTCCAGGTGCCAGCCGGGGCGGCCGCGGCCCCAGGGGGTCTCCCAGGACGGCTCGCCGGGCTTGACCGACTTCCACATGGCGAAGTCCCGCTGGTCGCGCTTGCCCGTCTCACCCTCGCCGCTGGGCTGGCGCAGGTTGTCGAGCTCCTGGTTGGACAGCTCCAGGTAGCCGGGGAACGAGCGCACGTCGAAGTAGACGTTGCCGTCGGCGACGTAGGCGTGGCCCCGGTCGATGAGCTCGCGCATCATCTCGACCATCTCGGGGATGTGGCCGGTCGCCCGCGGCTCGTAGGTGGGCGGCAGGCAGCCGAGCACGTCGTAGCCGTTGTTGAAGGCCCGCTCGTTCTCGTAGCCGATCGCCCACCACGGGCGGCCTTGCTCGGCCGACTTCGTGATGATCTTGTCGTCGATGTCGGTGACGTTCCGGATGAAGGTGACGTCGTAGCCGCGGTAGGCGAACCACCGCTGCATGATGTCGAAGTTCAGGCCCGACCGGATGTGCCCGATGTGCGGGGCCGCCTGCACGGTGGCACCGCAGAGGTAGATCGAGACACAGCCCGGCGTGAGCGGGGTGAAATCACGGATCTGCCGAGCGCTGGTGTCGTACAGGCGAATAGTCACGCCAACAAGGGTAGTGGGCGAAACGCCGTGCCAAGTGCGCTCCGCTCGGGTTGCAGGGGGGAGCGGGCCGGACGATCTTCCGGGCGTGGCTCCTGCCTGCGGGGGTAATCCCCTCAAGCCCCGGTCGGACTCAGAATCCGGCTCCGAATCGGGCCCGAATCGGCTCCGGATCGGCACCGAATCAGCCATGGATCCGGTCCGGAATCGGCCTCGGGGAAAGCTGGTGGAGGGCGGGTTCAGGCAGCCGGGGCCGGAGCCGCCGGCAGCACGAGCGCGGTGGCGATGGCCGCCAGTCCCTCGCCGCGGCCGGTGAGGCCGAGCCCGTCGGTCGTCGTGCCGGAGACCGAGACGCGGGCGCCGATGGCCTCGGAGAGGACCTTCTGGGCCTCGTCGCGGCGCTTGCCGATCTTCGGGCGGACGCCGATCACCTGGATCGCCACGTTGCCGATCTCGAAGCCGGCCTCGCGGACGATGCGGGCCGCCTCGGCGAGCAGCGTGACGCCGGACGCTCCGGCCCACTCGGGCCGTCCGGTGCCGAAGTGCGCGCCGAGGTCGCCGACCCCGGCCGCGGAGAAGAGCGCGTCGCAGGCCGCGTGCGCGGCGACGTCGGCGTCCGAGTCGCCGGCCAGGCCGTCACCGGCGTCCGGCCAGTGCAGGCCCGCGCACCACAGCTCGCGGCCGGCCTCGAAGGCGTGCACGTCCGTGCCGATGCCGACGAGCGGCAGACGCATGGACGAGGACAGAGAAGCGTCAGAAGCCATCGGTGGCCCTCCTGCGGGCGAGTACGGCCTCGGCGAGCACCAGGTCCAGCGGCCTGGTCACCTTGAAGGCCTCTTCGTGGCCGGGTACCACCACGACCTGGACGCCGGTCCGCTCGACCATGCCCGCGTCGTCGGTGGCGCCCTCGCCGTCACCCGGCACCGTCGCGTGCGCCGTGGCCAGCACGTCCCGCCGGAAGCCCTGCGGGGTCTGCACGGCGCGCAGCAGGGCGCGCTCGGGCGTGCCGGTGACGATGTTCGTGCCGGGGTCGATCTGCTTGACGGTGTCGGCCAGCGGCAGGCCGGGGACGACGGCCGGGGCCCCGTCCCGTACGGCCGCGACGACCGCGTCGACGATCTCGACGGGCACCAGCGGGCGGGCGGCGTCATGGACGAGGACGATGTCGACGTCCTCGGGGAGCGCGGCCAGGCCGAGCCGGACCGACTCCTGGCGGGTCCCGCCGCCGGCGACGACCCTGATGTCCTTGCCCTCGGGCAGCCCGTGGCTGTCGAGCATGGCCTGGACCTCGGCCACACCGTCGGACGGCGCGACCACGACGACGAGGGAGACGGCCCGGGAGCGGGTCATGGCGCGCACGGCGTGCACCAGCATCGGGATGCCGCCGAGGGAGCGCAGCGCCTTGGGGGTGCCGGGGCCGAGCCGGACGCCTCGTCCGGCGGCGGGGATGACAGCTGCGGTACTCAGAGGTTTGTGTCCTTGGCCGAGGTGGGTATCGGCTCAACGTGTGACGCTGCGGACCCCTTCCGTGAGAAGTCCGCAGGGTTGTGCACGCCGAGACGTCGGAGCAGAACAAAAGCAGAAGACGGTAAACAGCGGTAACAGCAGAACAGAACGATCAACGATCTGCGTCAGGACACAAGCATGCCGCAGCACCCGGCCGGAACCGGGTACCGCGGCAGAACTCGCGTCAGGACGCGAGGACCTCGTCGAGCAGAGCCTCGGCCTTGTCCTCGTTGGTGTTCTCAGCGAGCGCGAGCTCGCTGACCAGGATCTGCCGCGCCTTGGCGAGCATGCGCTTCTCGCCGGCGGACAGCCCGCGCTCACGCTCACGACGCCACAGGTCGCGGACCACCTCTGCGACCTTGATGACATCGCCGGAGGCGAGCTTTTCCAGATTTGCCTTGTAGCGGCGGGACCAGTTGGTCGGCTCTTCGGTGTACGGCGCGCGAAGCACCTCGAAGACCCGGTCCAGCCCCTCCTGACCGACCACGTCGCGCACGCCGACGAACTCCGCATTGTCCGCGGGTACGCGTACCGTCAAGTCGCCCTGGGCGACCTTGAGCACCAAGTAGGTCTTGTCCACGCCTTTGATCTGGCGAATTTCGATAGCCTCGATCAGCGCGGCCCCGTGATGGGGATAGACCACGGTGTCGCCAACCTTGAACGTCATGTGACAGGTACCCCTTCCGTGGCTATCCAGGGTAACACGTGAACGGCCTCTTCTGAATGGTGTTTTCGCAGGTCAGGGCATATCTCAGGGCTTGACAACCCCTACCGGAACGTGCTGGAGGGGCGTACCGAGCAGGGGTATTCGCAGGTCGGAGCCGGTATACGACAGGGGTGAAACGCGCCCGTTACACCCAACGGCGCGCCAGCGGAAGGGGTGTTACGTCCCCATTTGTCGATCTCCGAAGAGTGGATCTTCGCTACTCCGTTCGGACCTCGTTGACGCGATGATCCAATTTTCCGAAGTCGCGGAACGGAGGCGATCGGTGCACGATAAATGGATCTTGCCCGGTCCGCCGGAATCCCGTGGCGGAATGCCGGAATGCAATCCCGGCCACCCCGGTCGGGTGAGACCGCCCCGCCGAGGGGCGGCCCGGTGCGGAGGCGGGACGAAGGCTGAGTAATGTAAGCCCGCTGGAAGATCTTCCCTACCTGTCTAGGAGATGCCGCCGCCGTGAGCAGCAGCCTTCGACGCGGTGCCCTCGCCGCCGCCCTCGCGCTCTCGATTGCCCCGCTCGCCGCCTGCGGCGCCGGCAACAACGCGCAGACGCACGAGGTCCGCCCCGACAATGCCGCGACCACCGTCGGCGACATCCAGGTGCAGAACGCCGTGATCCTGACGGAGAAGGCCGGTTCCGGCCCCGCGTCGGTCTCGGCCCGCATCTACAACAACGGAAACGGTGACCAGACGCTCCAGTCGCTGAAGGTCGGCGACGCCCTGACGGCGACCCTGTCCGGCACCGCCGGCAGCAAGACCGTCACCGTCCCGGCGCACGGTTCGGTGCTGCTCGGCGGGGAGGGCAACGCCGCCGCGACGATCCCGAACAGCAACGAGGCGTTCAAGGACGGCGACTTCCAGCGCATCGCCCTGACGTTCAGCGCGACCGGTGAGGTCGCCCTCGAGGCGAACGTGCTGCCCGCCGCGGGCTACTACGAGAAGTACGGCCCCAGCAGCGCCCCGTCGCCGGCCGCCGAGCCGCCCGCCAAGACCACTCCGACGGCCACCGGGACCCCGGAGAACGGCGGGAAGGCCACCCCGACCGACACGGCCACCCCCAGCGGGACGGGCACGCCGACCGGTACGGCCACGCCGACCAAGAAGAGCTGACCGCGCGATCCGCGCACGACGACGGGCCCGGCAGCGTGTGCTGCCGGGCCCGTCGTGCTGTGCGGGGAAGCGGGCGGGTCCGCGGAACGGCCCGCCGGCGGGGTTACGGCTCGAACTTGTAGCCCAGGCCGCGCACCGTGACCAGGTAGCGCGGCGCGCCCGGGTCCGGCTCGATCTTGGCGCGCAGCCGCTTGACGTGGACGTCGAGCGTCTTGGTGTCGCCCACGTAGTCGGCGCCCCACACCCGGTCGATGAGCTGCATACGGGTCAGCACGCGGCCCGCGTTGCGCAGCAGCATCTCCAGCAGGTCGAACTCCTTGAGCGGGAGGTCGACCTTTCCGCCGGAGACGGTGACCACGTGGCGGTCGACGTCCATCCGTACCGGGCCGGCCTCCAGGGCGGCCGGGGACAGCTCCTCGGGCTCGCCGCGGCGGCGCAGGACGGCCCGGATACGGGCCACCAGCTCGCGGGAGGAGAAGGGCTTCGTCACGTAGTCGTCTGCGCCTATTTCCAGGCCGACGACCTTGTCGATCTCGCTGTCCTTGGCCGTCACCATGATGACCGGGACATTGGACTTGAGCCTGAGCTGGCGGCAGACCTCGGTGCCGGGCAGGCCCGGCAGCATGAGGTCGAGCAGTACCAGGTCGGCGCCGTTGCGTTCGAACTCGTCCAGCGCGTCGGGCCCGGTCGCTGCTATGGCGACCTCGAAGCCCTCCTTGCGGAGCATGTACGACAGCGCGTCGCTGAAGGACTCTTCGTCCTCTACGACGAGTACACGGGTCACGGAAGGACCTCCGGGGCAGGGATGTGATCGGAATAGTTCTCGTAGAACTGCTGGTCTCCGGCGGGGCCGCCCCCGCCACCGGGGGACTCGTCGTCCTCCGGTTCGGTGCCGAGCAGGGCGTGATCGCGTGCCATGCCGGCCTCGGGCAGCCGCAGGGTGAAGGTGGAGCCCTGTCCTTCTGCGCTCCACACGGTGACTTCCCCGCCGTGCGAGGCGGCCACGTGCTTGACGATGGACAGGCCCAGACCCGTGCCGCCGGTGGCGCGGGAGCGCGCCGGGTCGACGCGGTAGAACCGCTCGAAGATCCGGTCCCGGTCCTTCTCCGAGATGCCGATGCCGGCGTCGGTGACCGAGATCTCGATGAGGTCGCCGCCCGGGGAGGGGATCCGGCGGCCGGCTATCCCTACGCGGGTGCGGGCCGGGCTGTAGTTGACGGCGTTCTCGACGAGGTTGCCGAGAGCTGCCGCGAGCTGGCCGCGGTTGCCCCAGATGTGCAGGTCAGGGGCTGATCCGGTGGCCATGGTGATCTGTTTGGCGTTCGCCTGGTGGCGGCAGCGGTCTATGGCCTCGGCGACGAGATCGTCGACGTCGACCGGTTCCGCGTCGTCCAGCGGGTCGTCGTTCTGGACCCGGGAGAGATCGATGATCTCCTGGACGAGGCTGGTGAGGCGGGTCGCCTCGATCTGCATCCGCCCTGCGAAGCGGATGACGGCCTCAGGGTCGTCGGAAGCGTCCATCACGGCTTCGGAGAGCAGTGACAGCGCGCCGACCGGGGTCTTGAGCTCATGGCTGACGTTCGCGACGAAGTCACGGCGTACGGCCTCGATCTTGCGGGCCTCGGTCAGGTCCTCCACGAGGAGGAGGACCAGCCGGGAGCCGAGCGGTGCGACTCTGGCGGAGACCGCCAGGCCCTCGCCGCGGCCGGCTCCTCTTCGTGGCAGATCCAGTTCGACCTGGCGTATCTCGCCGTCCCGCCGGGTCTCACGGGCCATCTGCAGCATCTGGTCGACGGCCAGGCGGCCGCCGCGGACCAGTCCGAGGGCATACGCCGCCGAGCTGGCCTTGACCACCGTGTCGCCCTCATCGAGGACGACGGCCGAGGAACGCAGTACGGAGAGGACGGTGTCCACTCCGGGCGGCAGTACGCCGGCGCCATCGGGTCGCAGGGCCGTGCGGGTGGGGCGGGCTTGTTCCCGCTCACTCCAGCGGAACGCGAGCACAGCGATCACACCGGTACACAGACCGGCTATCGCACTGGCTGCGGCAAGAGCCGCGTTCACGTCCATACCCCCAGGTTAGGCGGCCATAAGGGGTGCTCCACAGCCTTGAGAGCTACCTCTCGAACGCCCGTTGCCAAGAGTTCACCTTGACGTAGGCGCTGATTCACTCGGGATGCTCGAGCGGTACGCGTACGCCCATCAGCGTGGGAGCGTGGAGGAGACGCCTCTGTTTGGACGGAAGGACAGCGATGCGGGACGCATATCACGAGGAGCTCGACTCGATCGGTGAAGGGCTGGTCGAGATGGCCCGGCTCGTCGGATCCGCCATCGGCCGGGCCACCACCGCGTTGCTGGACGCGGACCTGAACATCGCCGAGAGCGTGATCGCGGCCGATGAGAAGGTCGACGCCCTGCAGCGCGACCTGGAAGCACGGGCGATCACCCTGCTTGCCCGGCAGCAGCCGGTCGCCACCGACCTGCGCATCGTCGTCACCAGCCTGCGGATGAGCGCGGACATCGAGCGGTCGGGCGACCTCGCCCGGCACATCGCGAAGGTGGCCCGGCTGCGCTTCCCCGAGTCGGCCGTACCGAACGACCTGCACAGCACCATCCTGGAGATGGGCCAGCTCGCCCAGCGCCTCATGGCGAAGGCCGCCGAGGTCATCGTCACCAAGGACGTCGACGACGCGCTGCAGCTGGAGGCGGACGACGACCGCATGGACGAGCTGCACCGCACGCTCTTCCAGCACCTGCTGGACGACCGCTGGAAGCACGGTATCGAGACGGCGGTCGACGTGACGCTGTGCGGCCGCTACTACGAGCGGTTCGCCGACCACGCCGTATCGGTCGCCAAGCGCGTCGTCTACCTGGTCACCGGCGAGCACGCCGACGAGCTGACGCCGCCCGCGACGCAGGTGGACGGGGTCTGACGGAGTCCGGCGGCCAACGGGGTCAGGGTTCGGGATCTGTCGGGCGGGGGGCCCGACAGATCCCGGCCCGCGCCCTGTCGTGCCTCCGCGCGCCGTTGATGCGCCTGCCTCCGGGCGCGTTCAATGGGTGCTGATGCGCCCGCACGTGGCGGCTTCGACTGCGTGCGGTAGCCCAGCCGAGGAGGGTACTTATGCAGGATTCCCCCACCCCGTCGACCATCCGGGACCAGCCGTCACTCGACCGTCCCCCGCAGCTCGTGCGGGTACAGCTGCCCGTGCTCGGAGCGTGCGGCTGCGGTGCGAGCTGCGGGTGCGGATGCCAGTCCGGCGGCGCCTGCCAATGCGGCGGCTGCACCTCCTGAGACCCTGACGACCACCCCTTGCGGGACGAAGGGCCCCACCCGGATCCGGGTGGGGCCCTTCGCGCGTCCTGCGTACGTCGCTACTTCTTCTTGCCTTGATTCTTGACGGCCTCGATGGCGGCCTTCGCGGCGTCCGGGTCGAGGTAGGTGCCGCCCGGGTTCAGCGGGCGGAAGTCGGCGTCGAGCTCGTAGGAGAGCGGGATGCCGGTCGGGATGTTCAGACCGGAGATGTCGGCGTCGGAGATGCCGTCGAGGTGCTTGACCAGACCGCGCAGGCTATTGCCGTGCGCGGCGACCAGGACAGTGCGGCCGGCCAGCAGGTCCGGGACGATGCCGTCGTACCAGTACGGCAGCATGCGCTCGACGACGTCCTTGAGGCACTCGGTGCGCGGACGGATCTCGCTCGGGATCGACGCGTAGCGCGGGTCGTCGCTCTGCGAGAACTCCGTGCCGTCCTCGAGGGGCGGCGGCGGGGTGTCGTAGGACCGGCGCCAGAGCATGAACTGCTCCTCGCCGAACTCCGCGAGGGTCTGCGCCTTGTCCTTGCCCTGGAGCGCACCGTAGTGCCGCTCGTTGAGCCGCCAGGAGCGGTGCACCGGGATCCAGTGCCGGTCCGCGGCTTCGAGGGAGAGCTGCGCGGTGCGGATCGCACGCTTCTGCAGCGAGGTGTGGACGACGTCGGGGAGCAGGCCGGCGTCCTTGAGCAGCTCGCCGCCCCGGACCGCCTCCTTCTCGCCCTTCTCGTTCAGATTGACGTCCACCCAGCCGGTGAACAGGTTCTTAGCGTTCCATTCGCTCTCGCCGTGGCGGAGGAGGATCAGCTTGTACGCAGCAGCCATGGCCCGAGCCTAATGGAAATCCTCTGGCGCCTCCCCACCTGTCCACGGTAACCTCCTCCGGTCACAAGTGACCATTACACAGGGGGGCCTGAGTGCCGGACGTCAGACGGGCTGTGCGCGAGACCATGTCGGGGCTTCCGCGCCAGTTCTGGTGGCTGTGGACCAGCACACTGGTCAACCGGCTCGGCGGATTCGTCGTCACCTTCCTCGCGCTCTACCTGACCGTCGACCGGGGCTTCTCCGCCTCCTACGCCGGTCTCGTCGCCTCCCTCTACGGGCTCGGCGGATCGGTCGCGTCCGTCGTCGGCGGCGTTCTCGCGGACCGCGTCGGGCGGCGCGCCACCATGCTCGTCGCCCAGCTCGGCACGGCCGCGGTCACCGCCCTGCTCGGCTTCGTCACCCACCCCGTGGCGATCGCGGCGGTCGCCGGGCTCGTGGGCGTCACCAGCAACGCCTCCCGGCCGGCCCTCCAGGCGATGCTGGCCGACCTCGTGCCGCCCAAGGACCGGGTGCGGGCCTTCGCCCTCAACTACTGGGCGATCAACATCGGCTTCGGGGTCTCGGCGGGCGTCGCCGGGCTCATCGCCGCCCAGGGCTATGTCTGGCTCTTCCTGGGCGACGCGCTGATGACCCTGCTGTGCGCGTTCGTCGTCTTCTGGAAGGTCAAGGAGACGCTGCCGGCCGTCGAGGCCTCGGCGACCGTGGACGAGGAGCCCGCCGGGCTCGGCCAGGTGCTGCGCGACCGGCGGTTCATGGCTCTGGTCGGGCTGACCTTCCTGCTCGGGACCGTGGGCCAGCAGGGGGCCACCACCCTGTCGGTCGACATGGGCCGTTCCGGGTTCACCGCGAGCCAGTACGGGCTGGTCATCGGCCTCAACGGACTGCTGGTCGTACTGCTCCAGATCCCGGTCACCCGCATGATGACCGGCCGCAGCCCGGCCGCGCTGCTCGCGGCCGGCACCCTGCTGATGGGCTGGGGCTTCGGCCTGACCGCCTTCGCCGGCTCCGTCGGTTTCTACGCCCTCACCGTCACGGTGTGGACGCTCGGCGAGATCGTGCACGCCCCCGCCTCGATGTCGGTCGTCGCCGACCTCGCGCCGGCACGGGCCCGCGGCCGCTACCAGGGCATGTTCTCGCTCTCCTGGTCCGCCGCCTCCTTCGTCGGCCCGCTGGCCGGCGGCTTCGCCCTCGACCACTGGGGCGGCAGCGCGGCGTGGGGAGCCTGCGCGGTCGTCGGCACGGTCGCCGCCGCCGGGTACTGGACGCTGCTGCGGACGCGGGGAACGGTGCAGAGCGCGGAAGTACTGGTGGAAGCGGTGGAGATGGAGGGGCCGGTGCCGGCCTCCGGGCCGGCACCGGCATCCGCTGCTGCCGTCAGGAGCAGCCGTTGAGGTGGCGCTGGGCCTCGTAGAGGTTCGGCGGGGTGACCGCCGGGGTGCCGTAGGACTCCAGGCGGGAGTGGAGCGGGCCGGTGAAGTCCGGGACGTCGATCTGGCCGAACGGGGTGACCTCGGAGATGCCCACCGTGGCGCTGTACGGGGCGATGTCGTCGATCCTGACGCAGCCCGCGCGGCCGTTGGCGACGGTGACGTTCCAGTGGGTGAAGCGGGCGCCGTAGAGCGGCCCGGCGCTGGCGTCGCCGCCGTGCGAGCCGTCGTTGAAGACGGTGATCTCGGTGCGGACGTTGGCGAACGGCAGTCCGCGGTGGGTGTCGAACGTCCCCATGTCCATCCGCCCGCGCGACCAGACGTTGTAGCTGGACAGGCCCTCGACGTTGATGCCGTGCAGTTGGGTGCCCGCCGGGGCGGGGATGACGGTGCGCTGGTCGATGGCGAAGTCCTCGATCAGGTTGTCGTGGGACCCCTCGCGGCAGCAGTACGGGTGGTGGCTGCCGCGCCCGGAGACGCGGGTGCGGCGGAGTGTGGAGCCCTTCGCGGCGACGAGCAGGAAGCCGTTGTCGACGTTGACGGCGTGCACGTCGTCCGCCCAGCAGTCCCACGCGCACTGCAGGACCAGGCCGTTGTAGCCCGTGTCGAGCAGATGCTGGGCCTGCGGGGTCTCCACCATCTCGATGGTGAGGCCCTCGACACCGGAGTTGACCACGGGGTCGATGAGCGTCGTCAGCTTCGGCGCCCAGCCGAGGCGCGTGTCGAGCGGCAGCGGCCGGTCGAGGGTGACGCGGTGGCCGCGGATGCCGGTGACGCGGGCCGGCCACTCGTAGGGGACGTACGAGAGCACCTTGGTCTTGTCGGACCAGTCGTAGGTGGCGGCGCCGTCCACGTCGCCCGCCATGTGGTCGAGCAGGGTGTGTCCGGCGTCGTCCGCGAGCTGGAGCAGGACGCGGTCGCCGCGCCGGAGGCGGGACGGGTCGTCGACGGTGACGGTGAAGTCGCCCTGCTTCGCGACGGCCGTGATGGCGGCCAAGGTCTGCCATTCGTCGCGCTTGTTGCCGGTCCAGCCCTCGAACGGCCAGGCCTTGGCCTTGATCGCGTCGGTGAGGGTGCGGTAGCGCTCGCGCGGGCAGACCCAGACCAGGCCGCCGGCCCAGGACCAGGACGACTTGTTGCCGCCGTAGCGGCTGCCGTAGGCGCCGATGATCTCGGTGAGCGAGCGCGTCGCGAAGAGCTTGGTGGTGCCGCTGCCTTCACCGCGCAGGGTGACGTTGCTCCAGCCGAGTTGGATGACGTCGTCGATCCGGTAGGTGCCGCGCGGCAGCAGGACCGTGCCGCCGCCGCGCTTGCCGACCTCGGCGATGGCCCGGTTGATGGCGGGCGCGGCGTCGGCGGAGCCGTCCGGCTTGGCGCCGTAGTGCAGGACGTTGGCGCGGACGGGGCGGCGGGGGAAGTTCCGCTCGCCGCCGTTGTAGCCCGCGCGGGCGACGTTCGGGATCTGCGGGTGGGTGTAAGGCGCGGCTTTGAACTCCGCCCAGAGGGGGGACGGCACGCTGGTCGACGGCGGTGCGGCCGGTGCGTTCGGTGCGGCCGCGAAGGCGGTGCGGCTGCCGAGCGCGCCGGCGGCCACCGCCGCCGTGCTGACCTGAATTGCTCCCGTGAGCAGTCTCCTGCGACTGATCGCCATGACCCCGCCTTTCACGTATCTGAACGCTATTCAGATGTGCGACGGCATGAGGGTGCCATGTCCCGGCTGGCGGCGGGAAGGGGTCGGACCGTATTAGGTGGTGGAGCTGCAGCTCGTTCGCCGCTGTGCGGTCAGTCGTCGGTCGCCGCCGGCTTGTCCGCGCCGGTCAGATGCGTGAACGCGTCCAGGTTGCGCGTCGACTCACCGCGCGACACGCGCCAGGCGTACTCCTTGCGGATCGAGGCCGCGAATCCGAGTTCGAGAAGCGTGTTGAACGAGCCGTCCGCGTTCTCCAGGACCGCGCCGAGCAGCCGGTCGACCTCGTCGGCGGTCACGGCGGCGAGCGGGATCCGGCCGGTGAGATAGACGTCGCCGAGCCGGTCGATCGCGTAACTCACCCCGTACAGCCGGAGGTTGCGCTCCAGCAGCCAGCGGTAGACCGCTTCCTGGTTCTCGTCGGGGTGCCGGACGACGAACGCGTTGAGGGAGAGCGTGTGCTTGCCGACGATCAGCGAGCAGGTGGTGGACAGCTTGCGCGTGCCGGGGATCTTGGCGACGAAGGTGCCGGGCTGCGGGCTCTCCCACTCCAGCCCGGCCTCCTTGAGCGCCTGCTCGACGGTGTCGCGGGCGGCCTGCTCGGCCTGTCCCGCTCGTGCTGTCTGCCCCTGCTCAGCCATGAGCCGATCGTAGGTGACGACGGTGTTCCTGCATCGCGTCGGTGTAGACGTCGGCGGTCGACGCCGCCGCCCTCCCCCAGCCGAACGCCCGGGCGTGCCGGGCGGCGGCCTCCCCCAGCTGCTCGCCGAGGTGCGGCTGGTCGATGAAGCGGCGCAGCGCCCGCGCGTAGTCGGCCGGGTCGTGGCCGGGGACCAGGAAACCGGTCTCGCCGTCCCTGACCGCCACCGACAGCCCGCCGACGGCCGCGGCGATCACCGGTGTGCCGCAGGCCTGCGCCTCTATGGCGACCAGCCCGAAGGACTCGCTGTACGAGGGCATCACCAGCACGGTCGCGGCCCGGTACCAGTCCGCGAGCCGCTGCTGGTCGACCGGCGGCTGGAACCGTACGACGTCGCTCACGCCGAGCCGCGCGGCCAGCTTGTGCAGCCGCTCCGGCTTGCTGAGGCCGCTGCCGCTGGGACCGCCGACCACCGGGACGACCAGCCGCTCGCGCAGCGACGGGTCCTCGTCCAGGAGGACCGCGACGGCGCGGAGCAGCACGTCAGGGGCCTTGAGCGGCTGGATGCGGCCCGCGAACAGCGGGATCACGGCGTCCTGCGGCAGACCGAGGCGGCCCCGGGCGGCGGCGCGGCCGTCGGCCGGGCGGAACCGGTCCAGGTTCACCCCCGGATGGACGACGGCCACCTTGGCGGGCTGCGCGCCGTAGTGCCGGACCAGTTCGTCCGCCTCTTCGTCGGTGTTCGCGATCAGCCGGTCGGCGGCCTCCACGATCTGGGTCTCGCCGATGACGCGGGCGGCCGGCTCGGGGGTGTCGCCCTCGGCGAGCGCGGCGTTCTTGACCTTCGCCATGGTGTGCATGGCGTGTACGAGGGGGACGCCCCAGCGCTCGGCCGCGAGCCAGCCGACATGGCCGGACAGCCAGTAGTGCGAGTGCACGAGGTCGTAGTGTCCGGGGCGGTGGCCGGCCTCGGCCTGCATCACCCCGTGAGTGAAGGCGCAGAGCTGGGCGGGCAGCTCCTCCTTGGCCAGTCCCTCGTAGGGGCCGGCGTCGATGTGCCGGACGAGGACACCGGGAGCGAGCTCCACGGTGGGCGGGAGGGCGCCGGTAGTGGCGCGGGTGAAGATCTCGACCTCGATGTTGATCTCGGCGAGGCGCTTCGCGAGTTCCACGATGTAGACGTTCATCCCGCCGGCGTCGCCGGTGCCGGGCTGGTCGAGGGGCGAGGTGTGCACGCTGAGCATCGCCACGCGGCGTGGAGCGTTACGGCCGTGGGCGGGCCAGCGCAGTCGGCGCGACTGCGCGTGACCGCGCGATTGCGCGTAGCCGCGCAGGGCACCGAGCCGTGCCATGTGCTGGGTCACGCCGCTCTCCATTCGGCCGGACGGGTCCGTTCAACCGTGGAACGCCGGAACCGACCGTTCCCATTTCCGCTTTGCCGAACTTTTTCCGTGGGGTGCGGGGGCCGGGGCCGATGCACCCGCGCCTGCGCCCGTGGTGCCAGCACCTAAAGTCGAACCATGGCGAGACCCGTCGGCACCATCACCCGTGGCACCACGAATCCGAACCGGCTGCGCCGGATGGACCGGTGGATCGCGTGCGCGCTCGGGGCCGAGCTGCGGCGGGCGGCCGATCCGGTGGCGGTGGACCTCGGGTACGGGGCGGCGCCGTGGACGGCGGTCGAGCTGCTGGGGCGGCTGCGTACCGTCCGGCCCGATGCCGAAGTGGTCGGGCTGGAGATCGATCCGGCCCGGGTCGCCGCGGCGGAGCCGTACCGGCGGGACGGGCTGACGTTCGCGCACGGCGGGTTCGAAGTGCCTCTTCCGGACCGGCGACGGCCGTTGCTGATCCGGGCGGCGAACGTGCTGCGGCAGTACGACGAGGCCGAGGTGCCGGCCGTCTGGGACCGGCTGCGCGCCCGGCTGGCGCCCGGCGGGCTGCTCGTCGAGGGCACCTGCGACGAGATCGGCCGCCGGCATGTGTGGGTGGCGATCGGGCCCGAGGGGCCGCGCACGGTGACGTTCGCGACCCGGCTGGGATCGCTGGACCGGCCGTCCGATCTGGCGGAGCGGCTGCCGAAGGCGCTGATCCACCGGAACGTCCCGGGCGAGCCGGTGCACGCGTTCCTGACGGAGTTCGACCGGGCGTGGGCGACGGCGGCGCCGTTCGCGTCACTCGGCGCGCGGCAGCGCTGGATCCGCAGTGTGCGCCTCCTGGCGGAGAGCGGCTGGCCCGTCACGGATCGCGCGGACCGCTGGCGGCAGGGCGAGGTCACGGTGCGCTGGGAGGCGCTGGCGCCGCGCGGAGCGCAGGCCTGACACACCCTGGTACCGCGCGAGGCTCGGGGCCGACCCGCACGACCCGCCGCCAATTCCCTTCTGCCCCTGTCGCATTGCGGCACCTCGTGGCACCATCCCCACCCATGTGACGATCCTGACGATCCGTCTGATACGAGGTGGTGACGATGGTGGCGAAACCATCGCGCGGCGCGACCGTCGTGTGTACGGCCCTGCTCTGCGCGGCAGCGACGCTGGCGGTGCCCGGGGCGGCGCACGCCGACCGGCCCAGGACGCTCGCCCAGGTGCAGGCCGAGGTGAACACCCTCTACCGCCAGGCGGAAGCGGCCACGGAGTCGTTCAACGCGGCCGAGGAGAAGGTGCTCGTCCAGCAGAAGAACCTGGTCGCGCTCGCCATCTCGCTGGACAACGCCCAGACGCGGCTCCGCACGCTGAACGACCAGGTGGGCGCGATGGCGCGGGCGCAGTACCGCAGCGGTGGGATGCCGGACGGGATACAGCTCGCGCTGTCCTCCGACCCCGACACGTTCCTGGACGACGCGAGCCTGGCGGAACGCGGCGCGCGGGCCGCGAACACCACCATCAGCGACCTCAAGTCCACCAAAGCGGCGCTGGACGGCTACGCGCACGCGGCCACCGCCGAATGGGAGGCCCTGGTCGAGACCCGGAAGAAGTCCGCGGCCGCCAAGGCCCAGGTCGAGTCACGGCTCGCGCAGGCGAAGGCGCTGCTGGCCTCGTTGAAGGAGCAGGAGCGCCTGCGGCTGCGGCGGCTCGAGGACGAGACCGCGTACCAGGCGCAGTTGGCGTGGACGCGGAGCGACGCGGCGAAGAAGCTGGCACAACTGCCCAAGGCGGCGGGCGACGCGAGCGCGCAGGGCAGGCGTGCGGTGGCGTTCGCGGCGGCGCAGATCGGCAGGCCGTACGAGTGGGGCGCGGACGGGCCGTCCTCGTACGACTGCTCCGGGCTGACGCAGCAGGCGTGGGCGGCGGCGGGCCGGAACATTCCGCGGACGTCGCAGGAGCAGTGGCGGCTGCTGCCGCACGTGCCGGTCGACCAGATGCGTCCCGGGGACCTGATCATCTACTTCGACGACGCCAGCCATGTGGGGATCTACGTCGGGGACGGCGCGATCGTGCACGCCCCGCGGCCCGGCAGGAACGTCACCGTGGCGGGGGCGGGCTCCATGCGGATCCTGGGTGTGGTCCGTCCCGGGTGACCGTCCCGGGTGACCGATGTTGCACATGTTGTGAATGAAGTACGGAGGCCGGGTGACGTTTGTCATGCCCGGATCGTCGTATCGGAGCTGAAATCCCCTCCTGACCGCTGCATATGACACAGGCGGTTTACCTCGTGGCCTCCCGCCACACCGCGCGCTGCCGCTATGGTCGCCTGTCAATGACCCTCGGGGGGAGGGAAGGATCAGTCCGATGACCGCAACAGAGGTACCGCGCGCCGGTGAGGCGGACGGCTTCGCCGTGCTGCCCGTACCCCGGCAGCGCCAGGACGCCTCCGTGCCGGCGCTGACGCTGCTGGTCATCGGTGACGATCCGGCGGGCACCTTCACCGCGCCCGAGCTGTTCGACGGCGGCGGGAACCGGGTACGCATCCGCCGGGCCCGCAATCTCACCGAGGCCGAGCGGCTGCTCACCGACGACGTGCACTGCGTCCTGCTGGTCCTCGACGGCGACGGGCTGGAGAGCCTGCGCCGGCTGCTGCGCCTCGCGCCCACCACGGCCGTCCTCGTGCTGACCGGGGAGGGTGCGGGTGAGGTGGGCGAGCCCGGTGAGGCGGTACGGATCGGCGCGCAGGACCATCTCTCCCGCGACGAGCTCGACGGCTCCCATCTGACCCGGGCGATCCGCTACGCCGTCGAGCGCAAGCGCGCCGACCTCGCGCAGCGCCAGCTCACCGAGACCCGGCTGCTCGCCCAGGAGAACTCCCGGCTGGAACGCGGACTGCTCCCCACCCCCCTGCTGGAGGGCGCGGATCTGCGCTTCGCGGCCAGGTACCGGCCGGGCCGCAGCCGCGCGCTGCTCGGCGGCGACTTCTACGACACGGTGCGCACATCGGACGGCACCGTGCACGCGATGATCGGCGATGTCTGCGGGCACGGCCCGGACGCGGCCGCGCTCGGTGTCGAACTGCGGATCGCCTGGCGGGCGTTGACGTTCGCCGGGCTCAGTGGCGACCTGCTGCTGAGCACTCTGCAGAAGGTGCTGGAGAACGAGCGCGCCGACGACGAGATCTTCGCGACGCTCTGCACGCTGGACATCGCACCGGACGGCGGGCGCGCCGATCTGTATCTGGCCGGGCACCCGGCCCCGCTGCTGACCGGCGCCGACGGGGTGCCGCGGCTGCTGCCGTACGAGGCGGGCGGCCCGGCGCTCGGGCTGCTGCCGCAGGCCGCGTGGAGCCGGATCGAGGTCGAACTGGGCGCGTCCTGGAGCCTGATGCTCTACACCGACGGGCTGATCGAGGGCCGGATCGGCCAGGGCACACAGCGGCTCGGCCAGGACGGGATGGTCGGGATGATCACCCGTCAGCTGGCCGGCGGACTGCGCGGCGAGGACCTGCTGGACGCGGCCGTCACCGAGGCACGTGAGCTGAACGGCGGGGAGCTGACGGACGATGTGGCCGTCGTGCTGCTCGACCGTGTCGCCCCGGCCCGGATCCTCGGCCTGCCGGCCCAGATCCAGCGGTCCAGCGGCTGAACGCGGTCCCCGCGGGTTTCAGCGGCTGAACGCGGTCCCCGCAGGTTTCAGCGGCTGAACGCGGTCCGCGCGGGTTTCAGCGGCTGAACGGTCCGTAGGGGCCGTCACTGCTGCTGCCGCCACCGCGCCGGCCGCCGCGGCCGCCGCCGGAGACCTGCTTCAGGGCCGGGCGGACGTCGACCATGTAGACGATCACCGCGATCAGGCCGATGACCGGCAGGAACGAGAAGATCGAGAAGAACTTCATCACCACGGCGGCGAGCCCGAGAACGATCAGCCAGAACGGCTTGGTCTTCTTGTCCGCCGCGCGGTAGGCGTCCTCGCGGCGGATCGCGGAATCGATGAACGCGAACAGCGCGAAGAGGAACAGCCCCCATGACAACAGGGCCAGAACCCCGAAGAACCCCGTGATCAGCACGCCGTCCACCGCCTTGTCCGTATGGCCGAGCTCGTCCGTACGCCCGGGAAACCGTCGCCGCCACCGTACCGGTCCTGCAGGGACAACGGGCCGGGCACGCGCTGCGTGCCCGGCCCGTCCCGCTGAGAGGCGTCCTGCTGAGAGGCGTCCTGCTGAGAAGCGTCCACTACTCGGCCGGCTTGGCCGCCGGCTTCTTGGCGGGGGCCTTCTTCGCGACGGGCTTCTTCGCCGGCGCGGGCACCGAAGCCTCGGCCGCGACGGGCTGGGCGGCGGGCCGCGGGTCGGGCTCGACCGCTACGGCGATCTCCTCGATCTCGTCGGCCACCTCGCCGCGCCAGGTCGCCACGGCGCCCTTGCCGCGCTCGGCCAGCGTGCCGTAGGTCTCCTGGACCTTCACGGCGGCCTCGGCGGCCCGGCCGACACCCTGGAGCGCGAAGTCCTGGACGGACTCGCCGATCTTCTTCAGGTCCAGCTCGACGGAGCCGAAGGCCTCGGTCACCTTCGTCTGGGCTTCCTTGGCCTGCGCGGTGACGCGGTCCTGGAACACCTTCGTGTCGGTGTTGCGGATCTTCTCGAACCGCTCGGGGGCCTCGGCGCGGATCTTCTCGATCAGCGCGGGCACCCGCTGCAGCTTCTCGGCGGCGAGGTCGGCGGTACCGGCCACCGCGTAGAGCGGAGTCGGGTCCTTGAGCGTCTTCACAATGTCATCGGTGATCGCCATGAGGGTCCTCCCGGACGGGGGTTGTCGGCGCGTGGTCATGCGTACGGTCTGCTGGGCGCGCTGCCATACGCGCCGGTCAAGCGGTCTTCGGCTGCACCGGGTCCGCCGGGAACGGGTCCGCCGGCAGCGGGTCCGCGGGCACCGGCTCCTCCACCACGGCGTTCTCCTTGCGGAACGACTCGTAGATCTGGATCAGTACCTGCTTCTGCCGTTCGTTGATCGTCGGATCGGCCAGGATCGCCGCGTGGACCTCCAGCTCGTCCCGGTCGCGCTCCTCGAGCATTCCGGCCTGGACGTACAGGGTCTCCGCGGAGATCCGCAGCGCCTTGGCGAGCTGCTGCAGGATCTCGGCGCTGGGCTTGCGCAGCCCGCGCTCGATCTGGCTGAGGTAGGGGTTCGAGACCCCGGCGGCGTCCGCGAGCTGCCGCAGCGACAGCTGCGCGCTGCGCCGCTGCTCCCGCAGGTACTCGCCGACGTTGCCGACGTTCAGTGAAGCCATGTCCCGATGCTGCACCATCGTTGCTAACTATTGCAAGCACATCGCTTGCAAAAGGCTCGATTGCGCCGTGTGAGAGCCGTCACGGCCTAACGCCTCACCCCGTCGGGGCGGTTCCGGCCCTGCGGCGTTCGCAGTCCGCCACCCGCTGTTCCAGCAGGGTGCGCTCGCGGGCGTTGCGGGTGAGGGCGGCGGCGCGGGTGAACTCCTGCCCCGCCTCCTCGTAGCGGCCGAGCCGGGCGAGGAGATCGCCGCGGACGGTCGGCAGCAGGTGGTAGCCGGCCAGGGACGGCTCGGAGGTCAGCGTGTCGACGAGCTCCAGCCCGGTGGCGGGCCCGTACGCCATGGCGAGGGCGACCGCGCGGTTCAGCTCCACGACGGGCGACGGGGCGCGCGCGGCGAGCTGTTCGTAGAGCCCGGCGATCGCCCGCCAGTCGGTCTCCTCCGGGGTGCGGGCGCGGGCGTGGCTGGCGGCGATCGCCGCCTGCAGCGCGTACGGGCCGGGCGGGCCCCCGAGCACTGCGGCCCGCTCCAGCGCGGCGAACCCGCGGCGGATGAGCAGCAGGTCCCAGCGCGCACGGTCCTGGTCGAGCAGCAGGACCGGCTCGCCCTCCGGTCCCGTCCTGGCCGCCGACCGTGAGGTCTGGATCTCCATCAGCGCGACGAGGCCGTGCACCTCGGGCTCCTTCGGCATGAGCCCGGCCAGCACGCGGCCCAGCCGCAGCGCCTCCGCGCAGAGCGCGGGACGCATCAGGTCGTCGCCGGCGGTCGCCGCGTACCCCTCGTTGAACACCAGGTAGATGACCTCGAGGACGGACGACAGCCGGTCGGCCAGCTCCGGCCCGGCCGGCACCTCGTAGGGGACGCGGGCCTCGGCGAGCGTCTTCTTGGCCCGTACGATCCGCTGGGCGACCGTCGACTCCGGGACGAGGAACGCGCGCGCGATCTCCTCGGTCCTCAGCCCGCCCAGCAGCCGCAGCGTGAGGGCGACGCGCGCCTCGGTGGAGAGCACCGGATGGCAGGCGGTGAAGACCAGCCGCAGCAGATCGTCCTCGATGTCACCGTCGAGAACGGCCTCGACGTCGGCCGGCGCGCCGTGCCCCGCGGTCTCCAGCTCGTGCCCGAGCACGTCGATCCTGCGGGCGAGCCGTTCCTTGCGGCGCAGGAGGTCGATCGCGCGGTGCTTCGCGGTGGCCATGAGCCAGGCGCCCGGGTTGTCCGGGACGCCCGACCCGGGCCACTGCTCCAGCGCCGCGACGAGGGCGTCCTGCGCCAGCTCCTCGGCGAGGCCGATGTCGCGCACCAGCCGTACGAGACCGGCGATGAGCCGCGCCGACTCGATCCTCCACACCGCCTCGATCGCGCGGTGGGCGTCGGGGCGGGCGCTGGGTTCCGTCATGGCGACCCATCAGAGCACCCTCGTCAGCGCGACGGCAACCTTCCGCGGGAGGAGTGCGGCGGGCCGCCGGAGGCGGTCAGTCGTTCGGCCCCTCGATCTGCCGGATCTCCGACACGATCTCCCAGCCGTCACCGTGGATCCGCAGGAAGCGCGAGGCCCATTCCAGCGCCTCCTCCTTGCTCTTCGTCTCGATCATCGCGTAACCGCCGATGACTTCCTTCGCCTCGGTGAAGGGCCCGTCGATCACGGTCAGCTTGCCGCCGGAGAGCTTGATGCGGGTGCCCTCCGCGGTCGGCCGCAGACCGCCGGTGTCGAGGAGCACCCCGGCCTTCGTCATCTCCTCGATGAGCTTGCCCATGTCCTCCATCAGCTGCTCGCTGGGGACCATGTCGGTGTTCTCTTCGATCCTCAGCATCATCATGTAGCGCATCGCGGTGGCTCCTTCTCGTACGTTTTCCGTCGTGCGAACCCTGCTCCTACTGATGCGTCGAACGGGAGACGTCCGGATCGACACGTCCGCGAAAGTTTTTTCCGGGTGCTGTCGGGAGGGATCCGCGGACTCCTCCCGACAGGGGTCCGTGGGCCAATACCTCAACGTTGGTTCATATCCGGCGCTACTGTGGCGGCCATGACCCAACTCCCCTGGAACGCCAAGGAAGCCACTGTCGGTGAACTGTCCGACCGCAGCGGCGTCCCCCCGTCCGCGCTGCGCTTCTACGAGCGCGAGGGGCTCATCCGCAGTCGGCGCACCTCGGGGAACCAGCGCCGCTACAGCCGCGACACGCTGCGCCGGGTCGCGTTCATCCGGGTCTCGCAGCGGGTCGGCATCCCGCTGGCGCGGATCCGCGAGGTCCTCGGTCTGCTGCCGGAGGGACGGACGCCGAACCGCGCGGACTGGGCGAACGTCTCGGAGTGCTGGCGCGACGACCTGAACAGCCGCATCGCCCAGCTGGAGCAACTGCGGGACCATCTCACCGACTGCATCGGCTGCGGCTGTCTGTCGATCGACAAGTGCCATCTGGCCAATCCGCACGACGCGCTCGGCGAGCAGGGGCCGGGGCCGCGCCGGCTGCTCGGCGCCTGACACCTTTCCGCTGCCCAGGTGCGGATGCGGACAGACGCGGATACGGACAGAACCTGATGCGGACAGAACCTGACCGCATGGATCTCTAGAGTCGAGACATCGAGACCGAACGAGAGGTGGCCGTCATGCCGACACTGGTGCACACGGGAAAGACCGGCGAGCAGAGCGAGCGGGACGCCCTGCTGGCCTTCCTGGAGGCACAGCGCGGCGCCCTGCGCCGGGCCGTCCTCGGCCTGACCGACGAGCAGGCCGCGTCCCGGCCGAGCGCGAGCGAGCTGTCGCTGAGCGGGTTGATCAAGCACGCGCTGGGCTGCGAGGACAACTGGGTCCAGACCACGCTGATGGGGCGGGCGCCCGCCCGCAAGCGCGACGAGTCGAACTGGCACGAGGACTTCCAGCTGGTCGGCGACGAGACCGTGGCCGGGGTGCTGGAGGAGTACGAGGCCGTGGCGCGGCAGACCGAGGAGACCATCCTCGGCCTGCCGGACCTGGAGGGCAGCGTCCCGCTGCCGGAGGCGCCGTGGTTCCCGGCCGGGATGCGGGTCAACGCCCGCTGGGTGCTGCTGCACCTCATCGAGGAGGCGGCCCGGCACGCCGGACACGCCGACATCATCCGCGAGTCGCTGGACGGGAAGACGTCGTACGTGCTGATCGCCGAGGAGGCCGGCAAGGCGTTCTGACGGCGGTCAGCACGTACGGGCGTCGGCGCGGTGACGCTTCGGGTGCGCGGTGGGGCTCGGGGGCCCTTCCGCGCCGGGCTCGGGGCCCTTCCGTGCCGGGCTCAGGGACCCTTCCGCGCCGGGCTCAGCGCGCGGCGGTCAGTTCCGCCGCGACCAGCTCCGCGACCTGGACGGCGTTGAGGGCCGCGCCCTTGCGGAGGTTGTCGCTGGAGCAGAAGAGGGCGAGGCCGTTCTCCACGGTCTCGTCCCGGCGGATCCGGCCGACGAAGGTCGGGTCCTGGCCGGCCGCCTGCAGCGGGGTGGGGATCTCGGAGCGCTCGACGCCGGGGGCGGCGGCCAGCAGCTCGTAGGCGCGCTCGACGCTGATCGGCCGCTCGAAGCGCACGTTGACCTGCAGCGAGTGCCCGGTGAAGACCGGCACGCGCACACAGGTGCCCGAGACCTTCAGCTCCGGGATCTCCAGGATCTTGCGGCTCTCGTTGCGGAGCTTCTGCTCCTCGTCGGTCTCGAAACTGCCGTCGTCGACGATCGAGCCGGCCAGCGGCAGCACGTTGAACGCGATCGGGCGGGCGTAGACGCCCGGCTCCGGCAGCTCGACGTTCTCGCCGCCGAAGGCGAGCGCGGCGGCCTGGTCGGCGATCTTGCAGATCTGGCCGTCGAGCTCGGCGACGCCGGCCACCCCGGAGCCGGAGACGGCCTGGTAGGTGGTGGCGATCAGCGCGGTCAGGCCGGCCTCGTCGTGCAGCGGGCGCAGGACCGGCATGACGGCCATCGTCGTGCAGTTCGGGTTGGCGATGATGCCCTTGGGGCGGTCCGCGATCGCGTGCGGGTTGACCTCGGACACGACCAGCGGCACCTCGGGGTCCAGCCGCCAGGCGGAGGAGTTGTCGATGACGACCGCACCGGCCGCGGCGACCTTCGGCGCCAGCGCCCGCGAAGCGGCGCCGCCCGCCGAGAACAGGACGATGTCCAGCCCGGAGTAGTCGGCCGTGGCGGCGTCCTCGATGACGATCTCGCCGTCCTGCCATGGCAGTGTGCTCCCGGCCGAACGGGCCGAGGCGAACAGCCTCAGCTCCTTCACCGGGAAGGCGCGCTCGGCGAGCACCTTGCGCATGACTCCGCCCACCTGGCCGGTCGCTCCGACGATTCCGATCCTCATGACGCTTCTCCGATCAATGCGTGCGTACGGACCCGAGTATCCCCCGCCGCGTCCCATGCCCGGAGAGCCGTCTCAAGCGATGGGCCGCCGGCCGGCAGCAGCGGCAGCCGTACGCCGGGTCCCGGGATGCGGCCGTGGGCGTGCAGCACGGCCTTGATGACGGTGGGATTCGGCTCGGCGAACACCGCCGCCGCGAGGGCCGCCAGCCGGTGCCCCAGCGCCCGGTCGCCGGTCCTGGCCAGCTCCACCCAGCGCTCGGTCAGCAGATGCGCGGAGGCGAGCACGGCACCGGCCGCGCCGAGGGCGAGCAGCGCGGGGGCGAAGACGTCGTCGCCCGCGAGGACGGCGAAGCCGGGCAGCTCGGCGCCGAGCAGCGCCACCGTGTCCTGGTCGATCCCGCCGACCGCGTGCTTCACCCCGACGACGCCGGGGATCGCGGCCAGCCGCAGCAGCGCCTCGATGCCGAGCGTCTGCCCGGTGCGGTACGGAATGTTGTAGATGATCAACGGCACCGGGCTGTCCGCCGCCAGCGCCTCGACGTGCGCGACCACCCCGGCCTCGGAGGGCCGGGTGAAGTACGGCACAGGAACGAGCGCGGCCGCCGCCTCGGTGCCCGCGAGCGCGCGCAGCTCCGCGCCGGAGCGCCGGGTGTCGTTCGATCCGGCGCCAACCGTCAGCCAGGCCCCTCGCTCCCGGCACACCCTGCCGACGATCGCGGTGACCATGCCGCGCTCCTTCGCGTCGAGCGTCGCGGCCTCGGCCGTGGTGCCGAGCGCGACGAGTCCGGCCGCGCCCCCGTCGAGGGCGCTGTGCGCGAGACCTTCCAGCGCGGCGGCGGCCACCGTCCCGTCGGCGTCGAAGGGCGTGATCAAGGGCACGTGGATGCCGCCGAGCGGCCGGTCTAGGTCCATCCGTCGAGCGTGACGCACAACGACAGTAAAGGTCCAGTTAATAGTTCTCCGCTGCATAGGTAAGCAACGCTGCACCGATGTGCGGCACCGACCCGGACGACGCGGATATCGGGTCGACGCCGCCGCCCCCGCCTGGCAGCCTCGCCGCCATGGACGACGACACCTATGAGATCTCGACGGACCCCGCCCGGCTGGATGCCGCCCGCATCCACCACTGGCTCTCCACCGACGCCTACTGGGCGCTGGGCCGGAGCCGCGAGAAGCAGGACAGCGCCATCGCGAACTCACTCAACTTCGGCCTCTACGACTCCGTCTCCGGCGCCCAGCTCGCCTACGCCCGTGTCGTCACCGACCACACCACCTTCGCCTGGCTCTGCGACGTCTACGTCGACCCGGCCACCCGCGGCAAAGGCCTCGGCGTCGCCCTGGTGACCGCCGTCCGCGACCACCTCGCCCCCTCCGGCCTGCGCCGCATCCTCCTCGCCACCGCCGACGCCCACGGCGTCTACGCGAAGATCGGCTTCGAACCGCTCACCGACCCGGCCAAGTGGATGGCCCTCGGCCTGCAGTGACGGGCGAGGCGTGCCCGTCGGCGCGCCGGCACCAGCGCACCAGGGCGCGTGCCACCTCCGTGAGCGTCGGAACGCCGACGAGGCGCAGCGGTTCCTCGGCCACCAGCAGCGCGCCCCTCACCAGGGAGGCGCCCGCTTCGACCCGGCCCGGTTCCGGACTCGGCGCCAGCGCGCGGGCGATCCGCAGGGTGTCCGCGAAGAGCGACTGGGCGTGTTCGTAGCCGAGATACGCGGGCAGGTCGGCGTCCAGCCCCCGCACCGCCCGCGGCGTCGCTGCTCCCACCGCGCACCGCCACCGCTCGATCACCTCGCGCTCCTGCTCCGGGGGGTAGCGCATCCGGACGAGGTGCACGGCCAGGTCATGGAGCGGGTCCCCCCACATCGCCAGTTCCCAGTCGACGAGGCACAGTTCGCCACCGCCCTCGCGGACGATCAGGTTGTCGCGGTGCAGATCAGCGTGGAGCAGGGCGAACGGGCGCGACGCCATCGCGGGGAGCCGGTCGCGCAGCCCGCGCAACGCGTCCTCCGGTACTCCCAGCTCCGTAAAGAGCGAACCGAACTCGGGCCAGTTGCGGGCTCGTACCTCACGCTCGGCGAAGTCCGCCCGGCCGCGAAGGAAGGCCCTGCTGTCTCCGTGACGAGCCCAGCGCGCCGGCAGCGGCGGCAGAGCCGCCGCCGGCACCCGGGTGAAGGCGGCCAGCTGTTCGACGATCTGATCGAGGAACCGATCCTCCAGCGGTTTCCCCGGCGAGCACAGTTGGGAGAGCGTGGCTCCCTCGACGTACTCGTGGACGGAGAAACCGTCCCGCCGGGCGAAGCACCGCGGGGTGTCGGCGATGCCCGGCAGCCCCGCGAGCGCGTCCAGTACCGCACCCTCGTCGGACCAGACGCGCTCGACGACGGTGAGTGAGTCGGAGCGCGGAGTGCGCAGCTTGACCTTCGTGGCCGGCGGAATGTCCAGCAACTCCGCCAGGTGGGAGGGGATTTCGACCACGTGGTTGAGATTGTGGTATCCGGACATACAAGTGCCCTGATCCGTCGCGAGCCGTCGCAGCCTGTCCCACTCGTCCGTGGCGGACAACAAACGTTCGCGGCCTGTCGTCAAGCTGGCCATGGCACCGCTCCCGCGCAATTGATAGCCACCCAACACCGCCACCCACCCCGGTGGCTTACGTTGCGCGCGGCCGCTCGACGTTTGGCAGGAACCATAGTTGGGAATACGAAGGCCCGCATAGGTGCTCCTGGATTGCCGCGCACAAGGCGAGCACATTTCACTCCCTAGGAGGACCCAGCCCACCTCCGACCGCCGCCAGCAAGGGCGACATACCGACCACGACCCACTCGGCCCCGGCCTCGATCAGCCGCGCGACCCGATCCTGCCCGTCGTTCTCCGCATACCCGAGAAACGGCACCCCTGCCCGCGCCGCCGCCTCCGCGTCCGGGGCGGAGTCGCCCAGCATGAGGCAGCGTTCCGCCGGCACCCCCATCGCGTCCACTGCCCGCAGCAGGCAGTCCGGATGCGGCTTCATCAGCGTCGCGTCAGCTGTTCGACCGAAGATGTCCACGCCGAAGTACCGGCCGAGATCACGGCTCTCGAGGTATTTCTGCACCGCGACCGGGGAGTTGTTGGTCGTCACCGCGACCAGCCGGCTGCCGGCCATCAGCCGGACGAAGTCCTCCGCGCCCGGAGTGGGCCGCGCCGACACCGCGGCGATCTCCTCCCCCTGTGACAGCAGGCCTTCGAGCTCGGCCGCCAGTTCGTGCCCCGCGAAGTGCCGCAACATGCCATGAGGATCGTCCGGTCGGTGGAGCCCGGCTGGAGAGACGCCACCCGCCACCAGGAGCTCGCACATCCGGCGGGCTATGGCCGCCGCGGGGTGCCGGGCGAAGAGATCGCAGATCGGTCCATCGAAGTCGAACAGGACGCACTCCGCGCGGGTGAGGATGGAGCGCAGCCGGCTGATTCCGGGCTGACCGGCTTCTGTCGGAGTCACTCGATGAGTGTCAGTTCCTCCGCGATCGTTGACCAGAGCGAGTCGAACCACGACCGGGACTCCTGGACGTACCGCGAGTCCCGTGAGCCGGGTTCGCGTTCGTCGTACTGGAAGGGGAAGAGGACGGCGTCGGTGCCCTTGACGTCGTAGATCTCGATGTCCTCGTCGTGGTAGCTCACCCTCCGGTTCAGGACTTTGTAGTAACCCCGCAGCACCGTGGTGTTGTTGATCACATAGAGCTTCTCCATCGGCGTGATCCGCACCGACCTCAGGATCACCGACAGTTCGGGGACCACCCTGCGCTCCGCCAGGTCGACGAACGTGCTGCGCAGAGCCGTCGCGTGCGCGCTGGCCAGGCCCCGCAGCCTGCGCAGCGGCCGGGCGTCGGTCGGGTCCGCCACCGCTATCGGGACCGCCAGCCGTACGTCCGGGCTCGGCAACAGCAGCCGGACCCGGATCGACTCGGGCGACAGCGTGCCCTCCTTGATCCGCGACACCGGGCCCGTCAGCGCTTCGTACAGGGTCTGCGTGGTGAGCGAGAAGACGTCGATGGACACATGCGGGCATTCGAAGGCGGCGGCGATATGGGCCCTGAGGTTCGGCTCCTCGCCGTCGGTCTCGATGATCGACGCGCTCTCCCCGGCTCCCGGGCGCCGGTCGAGCACCTCCGCCGCGCGGCCGCGCCGGCTGCCGATGTATCCGTCGTCACGGAGCTTGTGCAGGGCGCGCTGGATGGTCGGACGCGACACGCCGTGCAGTTCCGCGAGCGCGTCCTGAGTGGGAATCTGCTGGCCCACTTCGTACCGGCCATCGAGGATCTCCGTCCGGAGCACATCGGCGATGTGCAGATACGGAGGCTTTGTGCCGTTGGTCCCGGAACTCCCTTGGCTCACAAAGAAACCGTACAACCCCCATTCACCTTGGGCGAGTTAGTTGACACAAGTTTATCGATCTCATGCAACTGGGCAGACCATGATTGAGGCACGTCGCTCAATTAGCCGCATTCATAGGCTAGTTGAGTGATTCACCTTACGGGGGTTGCAGCACAGCCCGTCCAACGGCGTACGGGACATATCGCCACCTCCCACCTTCTGTCACCGCTCAGCGTCACGAAGGAGGGATCTGTTGTGCCCGTTCTCGGATTCGCTCTTGAGCAGTTCGTCCAATTCAAGTACGGCGCTGCCTGGGCCATCGTCTTCGGACTGATCGCCCTCGACCGCAAGGACCGGGGCACCACCTACACCTGCATCGCGCTCACCGGGATCGCCATCCTGATGGCGCAGTAGGCCGGCCCGCGCCGCACACACCGGGGGACGCGGCCGGAACTCAGCCGCCGTCGCCGATGAGGCGGTCGAAAGAACGAACGACGTGCTGGGCCCCCGCCTGTCGCAGGCGCCGGTCCTTCGCGTCGTTCCTCGCGTAACCGAGGAAGGCCACGCCGGCGGCCCTTGCGGCGGCGACGTCGCTCTCCGAGTCGCCGATCATCAGGCTGTCCACGGCGGCGACGCCCGTGCTGCGCAGCCCGGCCGTCAGACAGGCAGGGTCCGGCTTCATGAGTGTCGGATCGGCGAGCCGCCCGTGGACGTGCGGGCCGAAGAACGGTGCCAGCCCCGTGCGCTCGAGGTACGTGTTCACCGCGGCGGCCGAGTTGTTGGTGCTGACGGCGAGCTTCGTACCTCGCTTCATCAGCCACTCGACCAGCTCGTATGCGTGATCCGTCGGTACGGCGGAGCGTGCGGCACGGATCTCCTGTGCGCAGAGCAGCTCTTCCAGTTCGGCGATCCGGTGATGCGCGGACGAACCGGCGAGTGCGATCGCGGTGTCCCGGATGATCTGGATCGGATCGTCAGGATCGCTGAGCGCCGGCGCCAGCCCCCAGCCGGCGATCCGCCTCAGGAGGACGCGGGCGACCTCATGTGCCCGGTGGTGGCTGAAGAGACTGGCGATGGGACCGTCGAAGTCGAACAGCACACACTCGGCGGCGGTGATGATCTCGCGTGGGGAACGCGGATCGCACGGACGGTCCGAGGGGAGGGGACGACGGGTCACTCGAAGAGTCTCAACGGCTCGGCGATGGTTGACCAGATGGAATCGAACCAATCCTGCGACCGCCGCACGTATTCGGCGCTGTACGGGTCTGGGCCCGCCCCGGCCGCGGAGTAGTGGAAGAGGGTGGCCCCGAGTCCCAGGAAGTCGTAGATCTCCATGTCCTCCCCGCGGTAGGACACCGTGCGTTCGACGACCTTGTAGTAGCCGAAGAGCGCTTCGGTCCCATTGATCAGATAGAGCTTGTTCACCGGGCTGACCTTCACGGATCTGATCTCGACGGACGCCTCGGTCACCAGGCCCAGGTCCTTCAGCCGGCTGAGGGAGCTCTGCAGGCCGGTTGCGTGGCTCTGCGCCAGTCGCCGCAGCCGCTCCATCGGGCGCCCGTCCCCCGCGTCGCCGACGAGCCGCGGAACGGCCAGCTGGGCGCCGGGCTCCGGCAGCAGCAACCGCACCGCCACGGACTGCGGAGGGTCGATCTCACCTGCCTGGATGCTCCGGAGCGGGCCCTGCAACGCCGAATTCAGCGTCTCCGCGGTGAGCGAGAAGGAGTCCAGGGTGACCCGGGGCTCGCGGAACGCGGCTTCGAGATGCTCGGCCAGCTCGACGCCCGCCGGTCCGGGCCCCGAATGCGACCGCCCCTCGGGGTCCGGCCGGGACGAGGTCCCACCGCGCAGGACGTACGACCCCCTGCCGCGCTGGGAGTCGATGTAGTCGCCCTTGCGGAGCTCGTCCAGGGCCCGCTGAACGGTGGCCCGGGACACCTTGAACCGCCTGCTCAGGGCCTCCTGGGTCGGGATCTGATCGCCTGCGGCCAGCACACCGCTGTCCATCTCGGCACGTAGTTCATCCGCGATGCGACGAAACGGTGGCACCGCCCCGTTTCCCTCCGGACGCTGAGGAGTCACACAAGGAGGCTACAAGCATCCTTCAACTCAAGGGAGTTGACTGAACTGGGCGAGTCAACTCCGTCAACAGTCGGGAGTTGACCGACCCTGGCCACCCGCCGGGTCGGCAGCGGCGGGCGGACGATGGGGTTCCTCCACCATGTCGGCGATATGGCCAGGTCAGCACTCTCAAGATGATGCGAGTCGGGCACCGCGGACCAATAGTGCGCCGCAGTTGCCGAACCTACATTCGCAGCAGGCCGGGTAACCGCCCGCCGCCACCACCGCCTTCGAGCGGCGTGCAGAAGGGGACCCCATGCCCGTTCTCGGATTCGCATGCGAGCAGTTCGTCCAGTGGAGGTACGGCGCCGCCTGGGCTGTCGTCTTCGGACTGATCGCCCTTGACCGCAAGGACCGGGGCACCACCTACACCTGCATCGCGCTCACCGGGATCGCGATCCTGATGGCGCAGTAGGCCGCCCCCGTGGGGCCCGGCGGTCAGAAGCCGTCCGGGGTCCAGGGGCGGCGGGGGGTGCGGAAGAGGGTGTCCGCGCGGGTTGCCGCACCGGGGCGTTCCTCGGTGACGCGGCCCAGGGCGGTCAGCCGCAGGACGGACTCGTCGCCCAGGTACAGCGTTCCCAGCTCGGCGATGTCGAAGAAGAGATCGGCGTCGTCACGGGTCGGGGTGCAGGTGGCCCTGCCGTCGGCGTCCGTCTCCAGGCGGAAGCGGCCGCCGGCCAGGTCCGCGGCGTCGTGCAGGTCCAGGACGAGGGAACCGGCGCCGGTGTAGGTGCGGGCCTCCAGGGCGCGCGGGGTGTCGAGGACCCGGAGCCACATGAAGTCGGCGTTCGTCTCGACCTTGGCGGAGCGCGGGTCGCCGAGCAGCAGGGGCATGATGTCGTCGGGGGCGCGATAGCCGGACTTCAGCTCGGTGACCCAGTCGACGGAGAACAGATAGCGCCACAGCGCGAGCTCGGCGGCCGGGGAGGCCGCGATCAGCTTGCCCGTCTCCAGCGTCACCCTGGGGAACTTGTTCGACCACCGGTGGTCCGTGATCGAGTAGGTGGCCAGGCCGTCGACCTGGCCGGAGGCGTCCCGGTACACCGCGTAGAAGGGTTCCTTCCAGGGGCTGGACGGGAACGTCAGCAGGCCGGTGTCCATGTCCCACCACCGGTCGGTGCGGTCGATCGCCCCGGGCGTCAGCCGCCGGACCCGCTCATGGAGTTCGGGGCCGATCTTGCGGATCTCGGCGGGCGTCATCAGGTCGACCCTGCCCTCGGCGGGCCCCGCCCAGCGGCGGTCGAGACCGGACCGGGGGACGTCGACGTCCCACTCGTTGATCCACGTCGCCGGGCCGAAGCCGTAGCGGCCGTAGATCGGGTACTCGGCGGCGATCAGGATCGCCACCGCCTCGCCGCGCTCCTTGGCGTCCGTCAGGTCGCGGGACATCATGCGGGTCAGCAGGCCGCGTCTGCGGTGCGTCGCGGTGACCGAGACGTTGGTGACGGCACTGGCGGCGAGCAGCTCGCCGCCCGGCACGGTGAGCTCGCGCGGCATGCTGCGGAAGGTGGCCACGCAGCGGCCCTCGTCGAACACGCCCTGGGTGCGCTCCAGGTCGATTCCCGGCCTGCGGGCGGTGACCTCCTCCGGGGTGACGGTGGGCGGCATCAGGAACGCGTTGTTCAGCGCGCGCAGCCATTCCGGCAGATCCGATGCGGCGAGGGTGCGGAGGTCGGGGCTCATCTCTCGAACGTATGCGGAGGCGGGGTGAGGCGCATCCGGATTTTCCGCGGAGGAGGGGCGATTGACGTGACCACCGGTCCGCCGGGCGCGACGCGGCCGTCCCGTCGTTGGCCCGCCGGGCCTCAGAAGACCGCGCGCACCTCGCCGACCCGTTCCCCGCCGCCCAGCAGCGGCGAGTCGGCGATCCGGGCGAGCACCGGCGAATCCACTCCCAGCAGCTCCAACGCCCTTGCCAGCACCGGCCCGAGCGCCCGTCTGCTCCCGTCGTCGACCTTGAAGGCCAGCGCCCGGCCGTCCGGCAGCGCCACCGCCTGGACCGACTCCGCGCCCACCTTGGCGAGTACGCCCGGGACTTCCCGCATCAGCCAGGTGTCCGCCCGCCGGGTGCCCGCGACGTACTCGGGGTGGGCCCGCATCGCGTCGGCGACCTTCCGCTCGGGGGTGCCCTCCGGTGCGCCGACGCAGCGGGCGAACGCCCGCGCCAGCCCGGTGAGGCTCAGCGCCGCGACCGGCGCCCCACAGCCGTCGACGCCCACCCGCTCGACCGGTTCGCCGCTCAGGTCGCCCAACACGTCCAGCACCAGGCGTTGCAAGGGGTGGCCGGGGTCCGGATACGTCTCCAGGGGCCAGCCGTTGACCACACAGGCGGCGAGCATCGCGGCGTGCTTGCCGGAACAGTTCATGAGGATCCGCTCGCGGCCGCCGCCGTCCCGCAGCCACTGTTCCGCCGCCTCGACGTCCAGCGGCAGGTCCGGGGGATTGCGCAGCGCCGACTCCGTCAGGCCCGCGCCCGCCAGGATCTTCCGTACGCCCTCCACATGGAACGGCTCCCCCGAGTGGCTGGCCGCGGCGAGCGCCAGCAGTTCGCCGTCCAGGCCGACCCCGGCCCGCAGCATCGCCGCCGCCTGCATCGGCTTGTTGCACGACCGGGGGAAGACCGGCGACGTCACGTCGCCGAGCGTCGGCCCGACCCGGCCGTCCGCGTCCAGCACGACCAGCGAGCCGCGGTGCAGCCCCTCCACGAAGCCCGACCGGACGACTTCCGCCAGCACCGGATGGGGACGCTCCACCGCGCTCAAGCCCGCGCCCCGGTTCGCGCCCCGGTTCGCGCCCCGGCCCGGGTCCTGACCCGGGTCCTGGCCTGCCGCTGCGGTTGACCGGTCGTCATCGCCGTCAGCCCTCGGCGAGCAGGTCGTCCACGCTTGCTTCCCCGTCACGGTATCGGCGGGTGATCTCCGCGCTGCAGCCGTCGACCGTCCGCTGGAGGGTCTGCCGGCGCCGGGAGACCTGCTGCTCATGGCGGACGAGGCGCCCCATTCCCTCGTGCAGGTCCTGGTCCGTCCGGGCGTCGAGGTCCGACAGTTCGACCTCGGAGAGCATCTCCTCGGCCAGCCGCCGGACCCGCTCGGTGAGCGGCGTGCCCAGCGTCACGTGCCGGGCGGAGGAGCGGTGCAGGGACGGCGCGTCGGTCAGGATCTCCGGCAGCCGGTCCAGCAGCGGAGCGTCCGGCGCCGTGCGGCGCCCCAGCTCCGCCCGCAGGATGTCGATCCGGCCGTGCAGCAGCCGGCGCACATACGACAGATCCGCCTCCTCCTGCTGCGCGTCGCGTCGCAGGGTGCGCAGGGCGCCAAGGCCCAGCGCCCCCATCTCGGGCTCCGGGACGTCCGCGGCGAGCGGGCTGCGCGGACCCGGGGGCCGCGGCCCCAGTGCGTCGGCCTTCAGCATGTGATGGCCCTTCTCGATGGGCGCGGTCGGTGCGATCGGTGCGGTGGTACCGGATGTCTCTCCAGCGCCGGGTGTGGTCATGCCTGTCGTCCCCTCGTCGCGGCCGGAGCCGCCCAGGTTCCGATGGTCCCACTGCCTGCGGACACCCCGCAGCGACTCTGCACCCGAACGGCCCCGACGGCGGGCGTGCTTGGCGTCCAACCGGGCGTACGACCTGCGGTCGCGTGCGCCCCCTCACCCGTGCGAGTGGTGTTGGCACATGCACGGGACAATGCCCGTATGCGAGCGGTTGCCCAACGGGTCAGTGAAGCGAGTGTCGTGGTCGGCGGAGAGACGGTCGGGTCGATCACCGGGCCGGGATTGTGCGTTCTGGTGGGGGTGACGCACGAGGACACCCCGGAGAAGGCGGCGCAGCTGGCCCGCAAGTTGTGGAGCCTGCGCATCCTGCCGGACGAGAAGTCCTGCTCGGACATCGGCGGCCCGCTGCTCGTCATCAGCCAGTTCACGCTTTACGGTGACGCCCGTAAGGGGCGCCGCCCCACCTGGAACGCCGCCGCGCCCGGCGGCCTCGCCGAGCCGCTCGTCGACGAGGTGGTGAAGCAGCTGCGCGCGCTGGGCGCGGACGTGGAAACGGGCCGGTTCGGCGCGGACATGAAGGTCTCGCTGACGAACGACGGCCCGTTCACCCTGGTCATCGACATCTGATCGCCGCGGCGGTCATCGCGGCGGTCACCGCGGCGGTCATCGCGGCGGTCACCGCGGCGGTCATCGCGGCGGTCACCGCAGGGGACTACGGCGCTACGACGATCTCCTGCGACGCGACCGTCGTGTCGGCCAGCAGCGTCGCGTCCGCCGCCGTGTTGCGCTTCACCAGGGCCAGCGCGATCGGGCCCAGCTCCCAGTGCCGGGCGGAGGACGTGACGAAGCCGATCTGCCGGCTCTCCTCGCCCTCGGAGGCGATCCGGACCGGGGAGCCGTGCGGCGGGAGCTTCACCTCGCTGCCGTCCAGGTGCAGGAAGACCAGACGGCGCGGGGGCTTGCCCAGGTTGTGCACCCGGGCGACCGTCTCCTGGCCCCGGTAGCAGCCCTTCTGCAGGTGGACGGCGGTCTCCAGCCAGCCCAGCTCGTGCGGAATGGTGCGGTGATCGGTCTCCAGGCCCAGCCGCGGCCGGTGCGCCTCGATCCGCAGCGCCTCCAGCGACAGCGACCCGATCGGCCGGCCCGCGCCGGCCGCGAAGGACTCCAGCTCGGCGCGCGGCACGAAGACGTCCCGGCCGTACGAGGTCTCCCGGACGGCCCAGCCCTCCGGGACGGCCGTGATGGCGCCCGCGGGCAGATAGACGACCGCGTACTGCTCCGACGCGTCGGCCGCCTCGACCTTGTAGAAGAACTTCATGCTCTCCAGGTAGGCGAGCAGGGCGCCCTGCGTGCCGGGCTCCACGTGGATCCAGGTCGTCGTGCCGTCGTCCACGAGGTAGAGCGCGTGCTCGATGTGCCCGTGCGCGGTGAGGACCAGCGCCTCGGTGGCGTGGTGGGCGGGAAGCTGCTCGACGTGCTGGGTGATCAGCAGGTGCAGCCAGGCGAGACGGTCCTCGCCACTGACGGTGAGGACACCGCGGTGCGACAGGTCCACGAAGCCCGTCCCGTCGGCGAGCGCCCGCTGTTCGCGGAACAGGTCGCCGTAGTGCCCGGCGACACCCTCGTCCGGCCCCTCTGCGGGGACGGCACCGGGAAGCGACAGCAAAGGACTCTTCGACATGACGGTCATGGCGATAAGCCTACGACTCGGCGGCGGAAGCCTTCGCGGTGCAGGCGGCGCAGCGGCCGAAGATCGCGAAGTGCTTCATGTCCGTCTCGAAGCCGAACGCCTCGCGCAGTCCCTCGGTGAGCGGCGCGGCGAGCGTCACCTCGGCCTCGGTGACGGAGCCGCAGTCCCGGCACACCAGGTGCATGTGGTGGTGCCGGTCCGCGAGGTGGTACGTCGGGGCGCCGTGTCCGAGGTGGGCGTGACTGACCAGGCCCAGCTCCTCCAGCAGCTCCAGCGTCCGGTAGACGGTGGAGATGTTGATGCCGGAGGCGGTCTTACGCACCTCGGTGAGCAGCTCGTCCGGAGTCGCGTGCTCCAGAGCGTCCACGGCCTCCAGGACAAGCTGCCGCTGCGGGGTCAGCCGGTAGCCGCGCTGCCGCAGATCGCTCTTCCAGTCGGTGGTCACCACAGCCCCCAGTGTAGGGCTGTGGATCCCGGCTGCCGCGAGGGCCGAAGCGGGGCTTCGGCGGGGGTCCTACTTGAAGAAGGCGATCCCGTCGTCGGGGAGGTCCTTGAGGTCCTTCGCCCACTCCCGCGGGTCGACGACCTTCTTCAGGTGCGCGGACATGTACGGGCGCAGCGTCACGGCCGGGGTGGCCTTCTCGCCGACCCACATCAGGTCGCTGTTGACGTAGCCGTAGAGCCGCTTGCCGCCGGAGTACTCCGGGGCCTCGGGCAGCCGCGCGACAGCGTCCGTGACGATGTCGATCTGCGGCTTCTGGTCGGCCAGCTCGCCGGTCCAGATCTCGATGACGCCCTCGTCACGGGTGACGGTGACATCGACCTTGCGGTCCTTGTCGATCCGCCAGAAGCCGCTCTCGCTCTCCAGCGGGCGCAGCTTCTTGCCCTCGGCGTCCAGCACCCAGGTGTGGGAGGTGTACTCCAGGAAGGAGCGGCCGTCGTGGCTGAACGTCACCTCCTGCCCGAAGTTGCACTTCTCGGCCCCGGGGAAGTCGTACACGCCCGCGCCCTCCCACCTGCCGAGGAGGAAGACGAGCGGGACGAGGTCCGGGTGAAGGTCGGACGGGATCTCGATCATGGTGTGGTGCCCTGTTCCGTTGTCCGTGCGGCCGAGGTCAGCGCTGGCCCTGGTACAGCTTCGCCACCGCGAAGACGGAGAACGCGGCGACGCCGAGGCAGACCAGGACGAGCAAGGCGTCGAAGATGTACTCAATACGCACGAGTGTGCTCCTCGGGCAGGCAAGCGGTAATGGACCGGGGACGAGTCTAGTCGGCGGCCACGGGGACGGCGCTGTGAGGTGCGTCCCCGTGGCCGTGGCGGGCCGGGACGGGCCCGGATGGCCGCTCCGTGGGCCGGTACGGGAGCGGCTTCAGCCGCTTCAGCCGAGGAGCTGGGCCTGGAGCGTGATCGTCTGCCGGAACGGCACCACGGGCACCGTGCCCTTGTGGGACAGGACGACGAGGCCGATGGTGTCGCCCGCGGAGATGTACGCGTAGCGCACCTGGAGCCCTTCCGACGGCCCCTTCCCCTCGAACGCGTACAGCTCCGGTCCACCGTCACGTTCGACCAGCGCGGAATCCAGGTCGGTCCGCATGTTGGGCGCCAGCGCCATGTGGCTGGTGTCCACCTCCAGGCGGTAGCACTCGGCGTACGGCGCACTGGAGAACTGGAGCAGGTAGATCTCGGCGCGCGTGCCGTCCGGCGTGGTCCAGGCGCGGGCCCCGATGTGGCGCAGTCCCTCCTGGGTGAGGAATCGGCCCTGCGGCACCTGATCGTCCTTGTCGAACGCCTTCAGATACGTGGCGGTGGGCAGCCAACCCTTCGCGCCCGGGAACGCCGGATCGGGCTTGGCCCCCTCCGGGGCGGGCAGCAGGAGCGACCGCAGGTCCGCGTAATGGCGGCCACCGGGGTTGAGCGTGTCGCTCAGGGCGACCGGCCTGCCCGCCGGCAGCTTCGGCAGCGCGAGCGGCTGGTACGTCCAGCGGCCGTCGTCAGGCGTCTCCAGTCCCGGGATCCTGGTGCGCTCGGGCTGGGCGACTCCGTACGCGACGCCGCCACCGAGCGCTCCGAAGACCAGCAGCGCCGACGTCCAGCGCAGCACCGCACGGAGCACACGGCGCGGCTTCTTCGGTTCGACGGGCGGCACGGGGGCGGCCCACGGGTCCGGCTGCGGCGCGATCGACTGGTCGGTCATGCCGACACCCCCGGGTCCTGGATGCGGTCGAGCTGCTCCTTGAGCAGATCCGCCGCTTCGGTCTTGTGCAGCGGAACGGTGCCGGTCACGGTCATCGTCACCAGCAGATCGCCCTCGGTGGCCTGGCAGACCATCGCATCGAGCTTCTCGCCGGGTTCGGTCGGCGGCAGCACACAGCGCGCCTTGTCGTGACCCGTGATCCTCGGGCCGTTGCGGAACACCCCGATGGCCTTGGTGAACTCGTTGAAGAACTCGTTGTGCTCGGCCGCCGCCTGCTTGTTCGTCACCTGGACGATCTGGATCTCGATGACGTAGTCACCGCCCTCGGCGCTGTACGTCCGCATTCCCGCACCCTGGAGGTGCAGGTCGTCGATGGACTTCTCGACCGCGCCGCGGTTCTTCTTGGACATCTCGCGGACGCTGGACTTCATCATCGCCACGGCCTGCTTGCCGTCCAGTTCGACGTCGTTGCCGAACTCGCGGACGTCCGGGCCCGGTTCGTAGGTCTCGGGCACGGGGAGCAGCAGCTTGCCGAGCCGGCCGTAGTGGCCGCCGCCGGACTTCGCGCCGAACTCACCGGTCCTGGCCGGGGCCGGGGCCTTCCAGGGAGCGGCAGCGGTCTTGTGGTCCGCCGCGTCGTCGTGCCGGAGAACCGCGTAGCCGATACCGCCACCGGCCGCCACCGCGATGAGGGCGGCCGCGATACCGAGCGCCAGAGCGCGGCGCTTCCTGGGCGCCGGGCCGGCCTCGGTCTCGGACGCGGGGTCCGCGACCAGCGTTTCCTCGGCGTGCGGCCCGGGTTCCGCTTCCTGCGGAGGGACCATGGACTTCTCCTCGTCGTTCACAGTCGCTCCAACTGCCGCTTGGAAACGTCCAGGACGGTCGCGGTGCTGATCGGATCCGACGAATGGATCCAGACCTGCATGAAGATGTCGCCGCGCCGGGCGAGGCCCCGCGCTCTGTACCGCGGCTCGTAACCCTCCTTCGTCACCGGCTTGGAGAAGACCCAGACCCGGCCGTCGACGTCGCCGGGGATCGCCGTGCCCTCGTTGCCCGCGTACTTGTCCTCCTTCATGTATCCCTGCTGGCCCTGCAGCAGCTCGACGGCGAACGTCGTTCTCTCGTCGCGGAACTGGACCAGCTGGATCTCGAAGGAGGTGTGGTGGTCACCACCCCACGCCGTGACCGCGGCCCGCCGGAAAGCATGGGTGCTCAGATCACGGAACATGCGGCTCGGATCGTCGAAACGGTCCGCGTAGTCCGCGAGCAGCAGCCATCGATCGTCGGATACCGGGAATCCCGGGTCCACCGCACCCTTCGGCCGCTCCAGGAGCAGCTTCCGCAGGTCACCGTCCGTCTTCACCAGGTGGTCCTCGGCAGCCGTGAGCGGCGCGGCCGGGGCCGCGGCGCCTGCCGGCTGGACGAGTTTGGGCTGGGCGAGCGGCGGGAGCGGGGTCTCCGGGCGGTCCTGCTGGATCTTGTAGCCGGTGCCTGCGCCCGCGAGGACGCCGAGGACGGCCGCGACGGCGATCAGCAGCGTGGTGCGGCCACGGCGACGCGGCTTGCGCTCCGGCTGTGGCTCGGACTGCGGCTCGGGCTCGGCCTCCGCGTGCGGTTCGGGCGGTGGCTCAGGCGCGGGCGCAGGGGTGTCCTCGGACATGGGGATCTCCACATGGGTGGTGCGAGAAAGGGAAGAAAGGAAGAAGGACGGGCTCAGCGGCCGGTCTTGAGGCGCTGGTACTCCGCGTCCAGCAGGTTCTGGAGCAGCTTCGGGTCCGCGGTCTTGCCGCCGGTCACGGTGATGGTGATGTGCACATCGCCCTGGTACGAGATGGCCAGCAGGGAGTCCGTGCTCTCCTCGGAGCCGGACTTCAGGTGGTAGGCGCGAGCCGGGTAGCCGCCGGTCAGGGTGAGCTTGTCGCCCTCGTAGGAGTGGGCTTCGTAGTACGCGGCGGCCGAAGCGGCGTCCGCGAAGCGGCTGAGCTTGACGGTCACCTCGGCGCCGCCGCCCGCGGTCAGGTACGTGCGGTAGGCGCCGGACCTGAAGCCGTAGCGGTCCAGCGCGCTCTTCATGGCGGCTTCGTCCTTCGTACCGCTCGCGAGGTCGGCCGCGGAGAGCGAGCTGCCCGCCTCGTCGCCGTAGACCTCGGCGT
The DNA here is from genome assembly GCF_010548325.1 of Streptomyces sp. SID13666. Taxonomy (NCBI): domain Bacteria; kingdom Bacillati; phylum Actinomycetota; class Actinomycetes; order Kitasatosporales; family Streptomycetaceae; genus Streptomyces; species Streptomyces sp. SID13666. Next base: position 110,254 of record NZ_JAAGLX010000016.1, read on the forward strand.
CCTTCGGCGGCGCCAGCAGGAAGAAGCGCAGGTCACCGGTGTGCGTGCCCTGGCTGACCTGGCCCTTGACGGTGGACGTGCCGGAGGGGAGGGGCGTGGCCGACGCGGACGGATCGACGCTCGGGGAGCCCGTCACCGAAACGGTGGGCGCCGGGGACGACGGAGCGGCCTCGTCGGCATGGCCGGACGAGGAGCCCAGCGCCACCACGACTCCGGCGGTCACGCCGGCCAGCGCGAGCATTCCGATCCCGGCGGACACCGCGATGACAGCGCCTCGACGGCGTACAGGTTCCACAGGAAGCCCCCCCGGGCACAAACTCAGCACTCGCACTCGCACTCGCACGCGTGTCGCAGTGTGAGTGGAATCGCATTATGTCCAGCCGACACGTCGGCCCCCCAATCCTTTTGCCGTGACATGGGACACAGGTGGGGCCAACGGTGCTGGTGGGAGAGCCGCTAGCCTGAGCCCATGGCGAAGAAGCTCGTGATCAAGGTGACAGCGGGCGCGGACGCGCCCGAGCGCTGCTCGCAGGCGTTCACGGTGGCGGCGGTCGCGGTGGCCAGCGGCGTGGAGGTCTCGCTGTGGCTCACCGGTGAGTCCGCGTGGTTCGCGCTCCCGGGCCGCGCCGCGGAGTTCGAACTCCCGCACGCCGCACCACTGCCGGACCTGATCGACGGGATCCTCGCCGGCGGCGGCATCACGCTGTGCACGCAGTGCGCGGCCCGCCGGGACATCGGGGAGAAGGACGTCATCGAGGGCGTACGGATCGCGGGTGCGCAGGTCTTCGTGCAGGAAGTCATGGCCGACGGCGTCCAGGCCCTCGTCTACTAGGCCGGATCGTCTACCGGGCCCTGTCGTCGAAGTCCCCGTCGTCCGGTCGCTTTCCGGCCGCCTTCGCCCGCGCCGCCTCCTCGTCCCGGATCCAGGAGTCGTCCGCCGGTTCGTCCTCCAGCCAGCTGTCGGCGGGGTCGTCCCAGAAGTCGCCGGGCTCGCGGCGGTTCCCGACGATGGCGGCGAACGGCGGGATCACCATCGCGACCACGCACATCGCGACGGCGGCCGGCACCGACCACAGGCGCACCACGGCCCACGCCAGGACGAACAGCAGGATGCAGCTGCCCATCATGGCGAAATACCAGTGGCGACGCCGGCGCGCGTACATAGCTCCACGGTACGTCCGAGCAGCGCAAACAGGCAGCACGAAGGGCCGCACCCCATAAAGTTCCAACCCAGGGGTGCGGCCCTTCGGCCGTTCAGTGCTTGAGTCACCGCCGTCGAGGAACGGCTCGACGGCGGTGACTCAGTGCTTCAGTGACTCAGCGCCTCAGACCGCGATGGCCACATCGGCCGCCGCGCCCTGCTGGGCCACGACCGTACGGTCCACCGTGGCGCCCGGGACGAGCGCGCGCAGCGTCCAGGTGCCGGGGGCGGCGAAGAAGCGGAACTGTCCGGTCGCCGAGGTCGGGACCTCCGCGGTGAACTCGCCGCCGCCGTCGAGCAGCCGGACGTAGCCGCTGATCGGCTCGCCGTCACGGGTTACCGAACCCTGAATGATCGTCTCGCTCGCCACGTCAACTCCTGCCAAGTCCGGGCCGCCGGCCTTTGCTCCACACATGTCTGATCCTTTGAGGGGTGGTCTTGAACGGGTCTGGAACCGGACTCAGGCGTTGGCGCCGAGCTCGATCGGGACGCCGACGAGGGAGCCGTACTCGGTCCACGAGCCGTCGTAGTTCTTGACGTTCGGCTGGTCGAGCAGCTCGTGCAGCACGAACCAGGTGAGCGCGGAGCGCTCACCGATGCGGCAGTACGCGATGGTGTCCTTCGCCAGGTCGACGTTCTCGTCCTGGTAGAGCTTGGTCAGCTCTTCGTCGGACTTGAACGTGCCGTCGTCGTTGGCGTTCTTCGACCACGGGATGTTGCGGGCGCTCGGGATGTGGCCCGGGCGCTGCGACTGCTCCTGCGGGAGGTGGGCCGGGGCGAGCAGCTTGCCCGAGAACTCGTCGGGCGAGCGGACGTCGACCAGGTTCAGCGTGTTGATCGCGGCGACGGCGTCGTCACGGTACGCGCGGATCGAGGTGTCCTGCTCCTTGGCCTTGTAGGTGGTCGCGGCCCGCTCGGGGACCTCGACGACCAGGTCGCGGGAGTCGAGCTCCCACTTCTTGCGGCCGCCGTCGAGCAGCTTGACGCTGTCGTGGCCGTAGAGCTTGAAGTACCAGTACGCGTACGAGGCGAACCAGTTGTTGTTGCCGCCGTAGAGGACCACGGTGTCGTCGTTGCCGATGCCCTTGGCCGACAGCAGGGCCTCGAAGCCGGCCTGGTCGACGAAGTCGCGGCGGACCGGGTCCTGCAGGTCGGACTTCCAGTCGATGCGCACGGCGTTACGGATGTGGTTCTTCTCGTAGGCCGAGGTGTCCTCGTCTACCTCGACGATCACCACCTTGGGGTCGTCGATGTGGCTCTGGACCCAATCGGCGTCCACGAGGACGTCACTGCGGCTCATTTTGTTCTCCTCCGGGGCAGTACGGATGCGCCAGAACGGGGGCGCGACATTGCGCAGAATGTGAGAGAAACGCCGGGGAGGCAGGCGCACACGAACGGCCGTCGGGCCTGGTCCGGTACGTAGAAGGCTGCCGCCCCTAGGGCATGCGACAGAGACTGGCGGCGACGCGGCACAGGTCGACTGCCCGCCGCTTCGTAAGATCCGCCTGTCGCTTCATGACCCCGATCGTAGGGAAACCTCCCCGAAAGTGTCACCAGCGTGTCATATACCGAGACAAGATTGTCCGGATATTGGGACGTGGGAAGGGTCGGCCCTTACGCGGCGGGCCCGGGAGCGGTTCTCCCGCCGATTCCGACTGAGGTGCGGACGCCGCCGTCTCAGCCCGCGAGAACGACGTTCGTCCCGGACGCGGCCACCGATATGCCGCTCGGGGTCGTCACGACCGACTGGACCTTGATGCCCGTGGGCAGTCCCACCAGGCTCCGGGTGAAGTCGATCTTCTCGCGGATCAGCTTGTCGAGGCCGGGGATGGAGCCGACACCAGGGATCACATCGGCGTGCAGTCGCACCGTGTCGCCGTGCTCGACGCTGATCACGCTGGTGACGCTGCGCTTGACCGTCCCGAGCACCGGCACCCCGGAGACGCTGCCGGTCACCTTCACCCGGCCCTTGCCGTCCTTGCTCTCGCCCCCGTACGCCACCGTCACTCCGGGAGGCGCGGCGGCCGACAGGTCCGCGTAGGTGATGAACGCCGAGCCGTCCGCCGTGTCGGCGACCGCCCGCTGGTAGTCGCCGGAGAGGTTCACGCCGCGCAGGTCGGCGGTGAAGCTGTCGATCCGCAGCCGCTCGGCGCCGGTGCCCGCCTGGATGTCGTGCGCGGTGATCTTGACGTCATCGAGCTTGTCCGAGGCGACCTGCGTGAGGAACGGGAAACCCTTGATCGAGATGTCGGGCTTCGAGCTCAGGCCCTGGGTCAGCTGGGCGCGCTCGGCCGCCTTGTCCTGGGCCACCGAGACGGCGATGCGGTCGGCCGCGACGAACAGCCCGCCGAGAACGACGAGGACGATCAGCAGTATTCGTGCGGCTCGCATGGCGCTCCCCGGGTTCAGGCGTGATCGACCGACCCTAACCCGCCTTCCCCCGGCACCCGGGTGGACCGCTGTCGTTTGTCGTGAGGTTGTGACAGCGGCCCACTCGGGGCAACGGGGTTCCGGCGCCGGGGCGTTCGGCCTTCCGTCAGCCGGTGAGGACCCGGCCCAGTACGTACACGACCGGAGCCGCGGCCGTCAGGGGGAGTGCGACGCCCGCGGTGAAGTGGACGAAGCGCGACGGGAAGTCGTAGCTGGCGACCCGCAGCCCGATGACGGCGCAGGCACCGGCGGCCAGGCCCAGCAGCGCGCCCTGAGTGCCGAGGTCGGTCAGCCGGCCGGTGACGATGCCGCTGCCCGCGGCGGCGAGCACGGCCACCACGACGGAGGCGGCGCCGGGCAGCGGCAGAGCACGGGCGAGCGTCGCGACGGCGACCGCCACCGCGCCGACCACCACCGGATCGCTGCCGCCGGGTGTCCAGGCGACCGCGAGGAAGCCGGTGGCCAGGACGGTCATCAGCGTCGACGCCGAAGTGGCCGTCAGCGAGGACAGCCGCTCGTCCGTCGTCCCCCGGTGGCGCATCTGCAGCACGAGGACCAGCAGCAGCCAGGTCCCCAGCGTGCCGACGACCACGGCCGGCACGTTGTCGCCGTCCGTCGCGAGCAGCGCGACGTCCGCCGTGACGCCCGCCAGGAAGGCCAGCACGATGCCCTGCCGGGCCGGCCACATGCCGTTCAGCCGGAACCAGCCGGCGGCGGTGACGGCCTGCAGAACCGCCACCACGAGCGCGAGCCCCGGACGGCCGACGACGGCCCCGCCCGCGATCAGCAGGGCGAGAACGGCGGTCAGCGCGGCCGGCTGCATCCCGGGCGCGATGATCGGCGAACCGGTGCGCTGCCCGGCGGCGGGCGCCGCGGCCCGGCCACGGGCGGCACGCCTGCCACCGGCCCGCGGCTCCGCGGACGCCGGTTCCGGGACGGTCTGCGCGGGCTGGGACGGGAAGTCGTCGATGGCCGGCAGTACGGCGGTGTGGTCGCCCTCCGCCGCCGGGTCGTAGGGCGGGTACTGCCCGTACTGGTCGTACTGAGCCTGCGGGGCGCTGTTCTGGTCGTGCTGCTGGTCGCCGTACGGCTGCTGCGCGGGAGCGTCGTAGCCGGGCGTCGCGTAACCGTCGCCGTACTGCTGCCCCTGCTGCTGGCTCTGCGGTTGGCTCTGCTGCTGGCCCTGCGGCTGGCCCTGCGGCTGGCTCTGCCGGCCGTACTGATCGCCGGGGGCCTGGTTCTGCCACACCGGCTCGGCGGGCGGCATCGGCCCGGGGTGCGCCTGCGGCTGCCCGGCCGCGTACGGGTCGTACGGCTCGTACGCGTTCGGGTTCTGCTGATGGTTCTGCTGCGGGTTCTGGTCCCAGTCGGAGGAGGTCATGTCACCCACCCGCGAACGGCGGAAGGACCTCGACGGTGCCGCCGTCGGCCAGGGCCACACCCGCGTGGTCCCGCGTGCCGACGGGGTTGCCGTCGACCAGGAACGAGCACCTCAGGAGCACGCGCGCGAACTCCGGCTGCCGCGCGTGCCGTTCGCGCGCGGCGGTGAGCGCCTCGGCCAGCGTGGCGGCGCGGTACGGCTCCTCGGCCGTGCCGGCCGCTGCCTTGGCCGCGGCCCAGTAGCGGATCGTGCCGGCGCCTGGGGCGGGCGTCACCGGAATGTCGCTTGCCGCCATAGCGGCTCCTTGTCGTTGTCTTTGCGGTCTCACGGGTTCCCTGCGGCTCCTGCGAGGTACAGCCGCCGTCCATGATGACACCCGTCCGGGGGCCGGGATGTGAGCCCCGGCGCGAGCCGGTCAGACCGTGCCGAGCCAGGCCCCGACCCGGCGCAGCAGAGCGTCGTCGGCCGCGTTCTCCGCGTGGCCGAACCCGGGCTCGATCCACAGCTCGGCCGCGTCCCCTGCGGCGCCCGCCAGCGACCTGGGGTGGTCGAGCGGGAAGTACGCGTCCTGGTCGCCGTGCACGATCAGCAGCGGCGTCGGGGCGATCAGCGCCGCGGACTCGATCGGCGAGAGCGGGACCGGGTCCCACTCGCGCGGGTGGATCCGGGTCCCGAGTCCGAGGCGTGAGACGAGCCGGCCCGCGGGCCGGGTGACCACCCAGTGCAGCCGCCGCATCGGCGCCGTCCCCCGGTAGTACCAGCGGGCCGGTGCGCTCACCGAGACGACCGCGTCCGGGACGCCGCCCAGCCGTCCGGCGGCCGGTGCCTCCGTGCGCCCCGCGAGCGCCTCCGGGGACCGCGCCGCGTGCCGGAGCACGACGGAGCCGCCCATCGAGAAGCCGACCGTGACCACCCGCCGGTACCCCAGGCGTCGCGCCCACCCCACGGCCGCGTCGAGGTCGAGCACCTCCAGATCGCCGACGGTGGACCGGCCGCCGGAGCCACCGTGGCCCCGGAAGGAGAAGGTGATCACGCCCGCGAACTCGGCGAACACCTCCGCCGCCCGGCGGATCGCGGGCCGCTCCAGCGCCCCCGTGAAACCGTGCGCCACCACGATCGCGCAGCCCTCGTACGCCGGGTTCCCCGCGTCGGAAGTTCCGCCGTCCGACGGCCGGTGTTCGGCCTCGATTCGTACGCCGTCCTCCGTCAACAGAACCGCACGCCGACCACCCGAAGTGATCGATGAAACACACAAAGGCCCGTTCAGGGACTCACCGAGGCTCTCCATGTGGGCTATTCTCCTGGGGAAGAGGATCCGGGCAGCGTCGCCCCCGGGTCCTTTCGTGCTTTCTGAACCAGGTTTTCCGACCACATGTTGAGACACCGCTTTCTGAAACACCGCTTCACCAGGTACGTCCTCGCAGGGACCGAGGAGGGTTCGCAAATGGGCAAGCAAAGTGTGCAGCAGCAGTACCGGACGACCGATGGGAGCGACAAGTGAGCTCTCTCCTGCTCCTGACGAACGCGCTCCAGCCGTCCACCGAAGTACTTCCCGCGCTCGGACTGCTGCTCCACAGCGTCCGCGTGGCACCGGCCGAAGGACCGGCCCTGGTGGACACCCCCGGCGCCGACGTCATTCTGATCGACGGCCGCCGTGACCTGCCCCAGGTCCGCTCGCTGTGCCAGCTGCTCCGCTCCACCGGCCCCGGCTGTCCGCTGGTCCTGGTCGTCACCGAGGGCGGCCTCGCCGCCGTCACCGCCGACTGGGGCATCGACGACGTCCTGCTCGACACCGCGGGTCCCGCCGAGGTCGAGGCGCGGCTGCGGCTCGCGATGGGCCGCCAGCAGATCGGCGTCGACGACAGCCCGATGGAGATCCGCAACGGCGACCTGTCGGTCGACGAGGCGACGTACAGCGCGAAGCTCAAGGGCCGGGTGCTGGATCTGACCTTCAAGGAATTCGAGCTGATCAAATACCTCGCGCAGCACCCGGGCCGGGTCTTCACCCGCGCGCAGCTGCTGCAGGAGGTCTGGGGATACGACTACTTCGGCGGCACCCGGACGGTGGATGTCCACGTACGGCGACTGCGCGCGAAGCTCGGCCCTGAGCACGAGTCCCTGATCGGTACCGTCCGGAACGTCGGCTACCGCTTCGTCACCCCGGAAAAGGTCGAGCGGGCCGCCGAGGAAGCCGCGAAGGTGCAGGCCCAGGCCCAGGCGCAAGCCGAGGCCCAGGCTCAGGCCCGAGCGCGGGCGAGCGCCGACAGATCCGCGTAACGGACGGGGTGGACCCGCGTAGACTGCGGCCCGTGGCAAAGGTGACGCGTGACGATGTGGCCAGGCTGGCGGGTACGTCCACCGCCGTCGTCAGCTATGTCATCAACAACGGACCCCGGCCGGTCGCCCCGGCCACCCGCGAGCGGGTGCAGGCGGCCATCGCGCAGCTCGGTTATCGCCCGGACCGTGTGGCCCAGGCGATGGCCAGCCGCCGCACGGACCTCATAGGCCTGATCGTCCCCGATGCCCGTCAGCCGTTCTTCGGCGAGATGGCGCACGCGGTCGAGCAGGCGGCGTCCGACCGCGGAAAAATGGTCCTCGTCGGCAACTCCGACTATCTGGACGACCGCGAGATCCACTACCTCCGCGCGTTCCTCGGCATGCGGGTCTCCGGGCTGATCCTGATCAGCCAGGGCCCGAGCGCGAACGCCGCCGCCGAGATAGAGGCGTGGGACGCCCGGATCGTCCTGTTGCACGAGCGGCCGGAGGCGATCGACGAGTACGCGGTCGTCACGGACGACATCGGCGGAGCGCAGCTCGCCACCCGCCACCTGCTGGAGCACGGCCACGAGTACGTGGCGTGCCTGGGCGGCACCGAGAAGACCCCGGTCCTGGGTGACCCAGTCACCGACCACGTCGAAGGCTGGCGGCGGGCCATGCGGGAGTCCGGCCGTTCCATCGAGGGCCGGCTCTTCCAGGCCCCCTACAACCGCTACGACGCCTACCAGGTCGCCCTCGGCCTGCTCGCGGGCCCGGACCGGCCGCCCGCCATCTTCTGCGCCACCGACGACCAGGCGATCGGCGTGCTGCGCGCTGCCCGCGAGCTGCGGATCGACGTACCGGGCGGGCTGGCCGTCGCCGGCTTCGACGACGTGAAGGAAGCCGCCCTCACCGACCCGCCGCTCACCACGGTCGCCTCGGACCGTGAGGCGATGGCCCGCGCCGCGGTGGACCTCGTCCTGGACGACTCGCTGCGCGTCAACGGCACCCGTCGCGACCGGCTGCGGCAGTTCCCGTCCCGGCTCGTCGTACGGGCCTCCTGCGGCTGCCAGTAAGGCCCCGCTAAAGGCCCGCCCCCCTTGGGGCCACTGACCTTTATATCGGGCATACCTACTTCTGTCGGGCTTCTCAGCGGACGCTCAGGAAGCTCTCATGTTGCCGCCGCAAAGTCAGTGACATGACCGATCACACGCAGCGCAGCAACAGCGACTACGACCCGAACGCGGCCTATCCGCCCCCGCCGGCGTACGAGCCGGAGCAGCCCGTGACGACCCCCTCCGGGGTCACCGTGTGGCCCAGCGGACCGCACACCACCCACCAGGCGCCCCCGGCGGGCAGCGGTTCCGACGGCATGTACCCGCCGCCGCCCCCCGGTGCACAGCCCTCGCCCGGTCCCTCCCCCGTCCCCACCTCCCGGCGCAAGGTCCGCAAGCCGATCGCCCTGTTCGCCGCCGTGGCGATCGCTTCGGGCGTCGTCGGCGGCGGAACGGTGGCGCTGATCGGCAACACCACCTCGCACCCCACCGTCAGCACCGCGGCAGCCGCCGTCAACGCCAGCTCCAGCAAGACCGGCGTGGCCGGCGTCGCCGCCGCGGTCAGCCCGAGCATCGTCGAGATCGGCGCGACCTCGAACGCCGGCCGGTCCACCGGCGCCGGCGTGATCATCACCAGCAACGGCGAGATCATCACCAACAACCACGTCATCGCCGGCGCCACCAGCATCAAGGTCACCTACAGCGACGGCAGGACGGCCACCGCCAAGGTCGTCGGCACCGACGCCAAGAAGGACCTCGCCCTCATCAAGGTCGACAACGCCAGCGGCCTCACCGCCGCCAAGCTCGGCAACTCCGACGGCATCGCCGTCGGCGACCAGGTCGTGGCCATCGGTTCGCCCGAGGGCCTGACCGGCACCGTCACCAGCGGCATCGTCTCCGCGCTCAACCGCGACGTGACCGTCTCCACCGACGAGAGCCAGGGCCGGGGCCAGGGCCAGGGCGGCAGCGGCGGCTCCGACCAGTGGCCGTTCAGCTTCGGCGGCAACCAGTACAACGGCGACACCGGCAACTCCACGACCACCTACAAGGCCATCCAGACCGACGCGTCCCTCAACCCCGGCAACTCCGGCGGCGCGCTGATCAACATGAACGGCGAGATCATCGGCATCAACTCCGCGATGTACTCGGCCGCTTCGTCCGGCTCCTCGGGCAGCAGCGCCGGCAGTGTCGGCCTCGGCTTCTCCATCCCGATCAACACCGTGAAGGCCGACCTCGACTCACTGCGCAGCGGCGGCACCAACTGACCTGCGGTCCGCACCCGAGCTCCACCTCAGGGGAGGCAGTCCCATGACCACCAACGCCATCACCGTCAACGTCAACCGTGCCCGGCACGCCCTCGCCGCCGCCGTCTCCTGGGGAGCGGGCGGCCCCGCACCCGACGCCGCCGTCCGCACCGGGCCCGCCGACCTCGACCTGCTGCACGGAATGCCGGTCACACCGGCCGCCGCAGCCGCCCCGCAGCCGCCCCGCGCCGCCGAAGTCGCCACCCCGGCACCCGTCCGACGCGGCTCCGCACGCCACCGCCCCGCCGCCGTGCGAGGCTGAGAACCGTCCCCACCCCCCTTCACCACCACGAGGTCGCGACCCCCATGAGCCCCGGCGAGAACGGCGAGGCCCCCGCCCGCATCCTGATCGTCGACGACGAGCCCGCCGTACGCGAGGCGCTGCAGCGCAGCCTCGCCTTCGAGGGCTACGACACCGCCATGGCCGCCGACGGCATGGCGGCCCTCGACCAGGTCGACGGCTACCGGCCGGACGCGATCATCCTGGACGTCCTGATGCCCCGCATGGACGGCCTCACCACCGCCCGCCGGCTCCGCGCCACGGGTGTGACCGTGCCCATCCTGATGCTCACCGCCCGCGACACCGTCGGCGACCGCGTCACCGGCCTCGACGCGGGCGCCGACGACTACCTCGTCAAGCCCTTCGAACTCGACGAACTCCTCGCCCGCCTCCGCGCCCTGCTGCGCCGCAGCTCCTACGCGGCCGCGGCGGCCGCAGCCGACGAGGACAACGCCCTCACCTTCGCCGACCTCCGCATGGACACCTCCACCCGCGAGGTCACCCGCGCCGGCCGCCCCGTCGAACTCACCCGCACCGAATACACCCTGCTGGAGATGTTCCTCGCCCACCCCCGCCAGGTCCTGACCCGCGAGCAGATCCTCAAGTCCGTCTGGGGCTTCGACTTCGAGCCCTCCTCCAACTCCCTCGACGTCTACGTCATGTACCTCCGCCGCAAGACCGAGATCGACGGCCTCCCCCGCCTCGTCCACACCGTCCGCGGCGTCGGCTACGCGCTGCGGGCGCCGGACGGCAAGTCATGAAGCGGTTGCCACTCCGTTCGCGGTTGGCGATCCTCACGGCGGCCGCGGTGGCGGTGGCGGTGGCCGCGGTGGCACTCTCCTGCTGGCTGATCACGAAGCAGCAGCTCACCGAGCAGCTGGACCGGTCGCTGCGCCAGGCCGACGCGGTTCCTCAGATCTCGCGATCGATCAACCAGAACGGATGCTTGGCCACCCCGCCGGTGCAGGACGTCGGCCCGGGGCGATATCCGTTCATCAACACGAACAACACATCCGCCCAAGTGGTCCAGCCCAACGGCAAATCGTGCTGGGTCGAGGGCACCGCCGCCTTCCCCGTGACGAAGGTCGACCAGGCCATCGCCGCTGATCCCCTCAAGCCCGATGGCACTCCGCATGCCGTCACCCACAACGTGACGACCGCGGACGGTACCGAGCTGCGCGTCTACACCATGGGCACCAACCTGGCCCTCGGCCGACAGCCGCTCGCCCTGTCCGTGGCCCGCCCGCTGTCCGAGATCACCGACCCCCTGAACACCCTCGCCTGGGTCCTGCTCGCGGTCGCCGGCATCGGCGTCCTCGGGGCCGGCGCCGCCGGATTGCTGATCGCCCGGGCCGGGCTGAAGCCGGTCGACCGCCTCACCGAGACCGTCGAGCACATCGCACGGACCGAAGACCTCAGCGTCCGGATCCCCGTCGAAGGGGAGGACGAGATCGCACGGCTCTCAGAATCGTTCAACGCGATGACGGCCGCACTGGCATCGTCCCGCGACCGGCAGCAGCAGTTGATCGCGGACGCGGGGCACGAGCTCCGCACCCCGCTCACCTCCCTCCGCACCAACATCGAACTGCTGGAGCGCAGCGAGGCCGCCGGGCGGCCCATCCCCCCGGCGGACCGTAAGGCGCTGCTGGCGAGCGTGAAGGCGCAGATGACGGAGCTGGCGGCGCTGATCGGCGACCTTCAGGAGCTCTCCCGCCCTGACGGGGAGCCCACGCTCCAGGTGGTGGCCTTGCACGAGATCGCGGAAGCCGCGCTGGAACGGGCCAGGCTGCGAGGGCCCGATCTGGCGATCCGGGCCGAGCTGGCGCCCTGGTACGTCCGCGCGGAGCCGGTCGCTCTGGAACGCGCAGTGGTGAACCTGCTGGACAACGCGGTGAAGTTCAGCCCGCCGGCCGGCTCGGTCGAAGTACGGCTGGACCACGGCGTGCTGACGGTCCGCGACCACGGCCCCGGCATCCCCGAGGACGAACTCCCGCACGTCTTCGAGCGCTTCTGGCGCTCCCCGTCCGCCCGCAGCCTGCCCGGCAGCGGCCTGGGACTGTCCATCGTGGCCCGCACCGTCCAGCAGTCCGGCGGCGAGGTGAGCCTCCGCCCGGCCGGCGGCGGCGGCACCGTGGCCACCGTCCGCCTCCCGGGCGCCCCCAAGGCCCCGCCCGGCCTGACATGAACCGGGACGACCACTGGCGTCGTCAGGCCTCCGCCACATCCCAGCCCCGATGCGCGGCAACATCGGGGAGCGCACGGGTGATCTCAGCGGCCAGCTCACGGCTGACCTCACGCAGCCGGGTCAGATCGAGATCGCCCGTGCCTCCCGACCCGTTGTCGCGGATCGCTTCGAGGACCGTGCGCTGAGCGTCCAGCGCGGCGGTGTGCAGCGGGCCCGGTTCCGGCAGCGGGTCACCGGCTCTGACGACGCGCGGCACGCTACCGGCGAGCACCCAGTCGAATTCGGAGAGCACCGTCTCCACCGTCTGCCCTGAGAGTTCGCCCTTGCCCGGGTCAGGTCTCATGGAGGCGGCGAGAGTTCCGGCGATGAGGGCCAGGGAGTGTCCGGCATAGAACTCCTGCCGGTCGGAGTCGTCCTCATCCAGCTCCGGTGCGACCTCCAGCTCCTCCAGCGCTTCCACGCAGTCGTCCTCGTCCGCCCGGCCACCGGCAGCCTCCCAGCACAGTTCGAGCAGTTCCTCGAACCTCTCCTGGAATTCGGCGTTCCCCAAACCCCTGTAGAGCGAGGCCGCCTGCTCCGCGCAGGAGGCGCAGAAGGCCACGATCGATTGATCCGAGGCTTGCCTCATCGGCTCGATCACATCGATGTACCGGCTCACGTGCTTGTCAGTCCTCTCTGGACCAGAAGAGTGTGAAGGGGGAGTTCTGCGCGGCGTGGCCACGTATTCCCTCTCCACCTATATGAACACCCGGCGTGTCAATCAACTTCAGACAGATGTCGTTGCAGAAGTTCCTTGAGGTTCCGCCGTAGACCGCGAACTCGTGTGGGCCAAGGTTATTGAGGATCCCCTCCTCCGCATGGCCCGCCGCCTGGAAGAATTCTTCTCCCGGCTTCAATGTCCAACCCGCCGGCATTGCGCCACCACCATTGATCCCGATTCTGACCGAGAACTTCTTGGTCACAGAATCGAATACCCCGATTGCTGCAGTGGTGCCCCTCTCATGTGCCATCCAATAGTCATTTCGCATGGATTGTAGCTCTTCGGCCCGATCGAGAGCGAGGAGCGCGTCATCCTGGGTTCCGGGGCTCGGTTCCGTGCACGACAGGCCGAGAACATCGGCCCAGTGCAGTGGGTTGGGCACATACGCGAAGGGGTTGGGCGACGGTGCGAGGCCGAGCGGGTCCGGCGACTGGTACCGCGCGGTCTCGGGGTCGTAGTACCGGTTGACGTTGTAGTGGAGCCCGGTCTCCTGGTCGTAGTACTGCCCGGGAAATCGGAGCGGGCATTCGGCCTGTTCCCCGGATTCCGGTGCGAACCGGACACCCCACAGAGTGCTCAGGTTCTGCCATACGACGGCACCCGCTTCGTCCACAAGCTCGGTTGGGGTACCGATCAGATCGGTGACGATCGCGTAGAAGCGCTCGTCCACCTCGTCCTGGGACGTGTATTTGTCTGTCTGCGCAAGGGGGCGGTGTGAGTTCGGCGCCCAATCCCACGTGGTGGAACGGCCGGTGCCTGAATCGTGTTGTTCCGCGAGACGACTGCCGTCCCAGACGAAAGTGACACTTTCCAGAATGCTTCCGTCGTCCCCCAGTCGCTGCTTGGTCGTTCGTCGGCCCAGGGCGTCATAGGTGTAGTGCCAGTGGGTTCCGTCCGGTGTGCTGACATCGGTCAGCCGGTCCTCGACATTCCAGGTGTACGTCCAGGTGCGGCTTCCTCCTGAGAGGAGTTTGCGACTCTTTCTGACGACCCGGCCCTGGCTGTCGTATTCATAGCGATTGCGGCCCGCGCGCCTGAGCAACGTGCCGGCCAGTACGCGCTCGCCGAGGCCGTCTCCGCCATCGGGCGACGCCGCGTGGACGACATTGCCCGCGCTGTCATAGGCGTAGGTCTCGTTCCAGTTCTCGGCCGCCACGCGGGTGACCCGGCCCCCCTGGTCGACATCGAAATGCCGTCGGCCACGGGTGAGTTCATCGATATCCGACAGATATCCATCGGCCGAGTACTGATAACTCCGCTCCTGAAGCGGGCGCGCGGCCTCACCCGGGACCGAAGCGCTGACGCTCTGGGACGTGAGACGGTGGTTGGCATCCCATTCGTGGGTGAACCGGAGACCGGCACCCACCCGGCGCTCGACCTCCCGACCCGCGGCGTCCCGGTCGAAGTCCAGGATCCGGCCGGCCGATCGCAGCGTGGACAGTTCGCCATTGGCGTCCCACTCCCACGCACTCGTCGCGCCCGACGGTGTACGCCGCCCCGTGCGGCGGCCGAGCAGGTCGTATTCGCTGGTCAGAGTGCGGTCATCGCTGGTGGCGGCGAGGATCCGGCCGAGTCCGTCGTAGGTGAAGGACAGGTCGACGTCCTCGTTGACCGCTTGGAGCACACGGCCCACCGGGTCGTAGGCGAATGTGGTGACCGAGTCATCGGTCTCCTGGGCCACCGTCCGTCCCAGCGCGTCGTGCCGGAACCGGACGGTCTGGCCAACGCCGTTCGTCCGGGACGTGAGCTGACCCGCGGCATCGCTGGTGTAGTGGAGAGTCCTGCCGTTGAAGTCCGTCTCGCTGACCAGGCGGCCGACCATGTCGTAGGTGTAGGTCCACCTGAGGTCCTGCGCGTTGACGACGGACGTGAGCCGGAGCTCGGTGTCATAGGAGAAATCCAGATGTGCGCCGTCCGGTGTGCTGCGGCGCTTCGTCAGTCCGAACTGGCCGCAGACGAAACGCGTCGCCCGGCCGGCCGCGTCCAGGTGTTCGACGAGGTTTCCTTCGCCGTCGTACGCCCAGTGCTCCGCGGACCCGTCCGGAAGCTCACGCCGGGCGAGCTTCCCTTCCGTCGTCCAGGCGAAGCACGTGGTGCCCCCGACCGGATTCGCCGCTCGGGTGACGCGGCCGAAGGCGTCACGGACATAGCGGGTGACGGCGCCCAGCGGATCCACGACAGTGGTCGGAAGACCCGCCGCGCTGCAGGTGATACGCGTAGTCCCGCCCAAGGCGTCGGTGACCGCGGTCAGGCGTCCCAGCGAGTCGTGGGAGTACCGCGTCGTCGCACCCCCGGGATTGGTGATCGAGGTCCGGTTGCCGCGGTCGTCATAGGTGTAGTGCCAGGTCGCGCCGTCCGGCCCGGTGATGGTGAGCGGCTGGCGCAGTCCGTTGAAGGTGGCTCCGGTCGTGCTTCCGTCGGGCCTGGTGATGCCCGACAGGTTCCCTGCACCGTCATAGGCGAACCGGGTGGTCCGGCCCAAGGGATCGGAGCGCGAGAGCAGTCGGTTGTCGCTGTCCCATTCGCTGAGCGTGGTGTTGCCCAAGCTGTCGGTCTGAGCCGCGATCTGGCGCAATGCGTTGTGCTGGTAGGTCGTCGCGTTCCCGAGCGAGTCGGTGTACACCGTGGTGCGGGCGTCGACGTCATAGGCGATGGTGCAGTCGAGGAAGCTGTCCGCACCGAAGCCCTGGACACAGCGGTTCTCGTCGTCGTACTCGAAGCGGTACCAGTTCCCGTTGCGGTCGGTCCGCTGGGTGATACGCCCGTCGCCGTCGTACTCGAAACGGTGTGGCAGTCCGGAGGAGTTGATGATCCCGGCCAGGTCACCGGCTGCGTCGTAGCTGTAGCGCATGACCGTCGTACCGTCGGGACCGCCCGAACCGGCCAGCCGCAGACCGATGACGCGGCCGTCGGCGCTGTCCACCGCTATGTGATAGCCGGCGCTGTGCCGGACAGCGGTGGGAACACCGTCCGGTCCGTAGTCGAAATCGATGCGGTGGCCATTGCGATCGGACATCGACCGGATCGGGAGGGTCATCGGACCGTGCGACAACTGCAGAGGCGCGAATCGGCGGGTCCATCCGCCGGCCGGATCCGTTATGCGAATCTCTCCCCCGGCCTCGCCCTCCCATACCAACGGCCAGCGCGGACCATGAACGGGGAGGACCGCCTCGCCCGGCCTCGGTACCGGGTAGGACAGCAGCATCCCGTCATCCACAGCGCAGACGATCCCGTCGCCGTCGACCTCCAGTCGCTGATCGAGGGTCGACGCCCAGGAGCGGCCGAACCACCTGCCCGCCCGATACGACGACAGGTGCGTGCGCTGGAGCACGAGCGGCAGGAGCCCGGGAAGATCGACATCCTTCTGCGCCAGCACCATCTCGCCGGAGACCATGTCGACGGGCTCGCCGTTCTTGCAGCGCCCTTCCATCGGCTTGGCAGCCTTGACCTCATCCTTGGCGCCCCTGCGGAGCGACCCCGCGAGGTCCTTCACCGCCTGACCGCCCTTGCGGACGCTGTTGGCGATGTTCTCCAGGGCCTTGCCGCTCTTGAGGAGGGCGGGCAGGTTCTTGGCCATCTTGAGCAGGCCGCCGGCGGTGGTCAGTCCCTTGAAGCCGGGTATGCAGTCCATCGCGGCGAACAGCACGTCCCACAAGGAGGCTTTGCCCTGGGCGTATTTGATGAGCGTGTCGGCAAGGACGACCAGCGCCGCGGCGAGCACGATCCAGGCGAGCGGCCCGCCGATGATCATCACGATGATGCCGAGGACCGCGACGATGACCTTGCAGACGGCGACGATGTCGTCCCAGTGGTCGGCGACCCAGTCGACCGCCTTCTCCCACCAGTGCTTGTTCTTGATCCCCGCGTCCGACGCCTCGTGCAGCGCGTGCTCCGCCGTGCTCGCGGCGGTGTCCCGCAGATGGGCGGCCTGAGCCGCGAGCTCCTTGGCGGCGTCCAGGCGCTGCTGGGCGTCGTGCACCGCGGTGTTCGCGGACTTCTGGGCGTTCGAGGCGTCCAGCGCGTTGCGGGTGGCCGTGCGGACCTCCTCGGCAGACGGCGGCTCCACGCCCGGCTTCGGATCGCCCTGGTACTCCTTGGACTTGTCGCCCGCCCGCTTCACCCAGTCGTTCACGTTCGTCTGCGTCGTCTTGGCCGCGTCCAGGTCCTGCCGTGCGGTACGACCCTGCGCCAGTGCCCGGTCGGCGTCCGCCTGCGCGGTCTCCAACTTCGGCCAGTACGTCTCCAGCGCCCCCGACGCCAACCGGTAGGACTTCTCCAGCTTGGTCAACTCACCGGGCAGATCCCCGAACTGCTCCCGGTACGCGTCCGCCGCCAGCCCGGCCCAGTCCTGCACCGCGTTGTTGCCGCTCAAGCCCTTGACCGACCGCAGCGCCGACGAGACGTCATCCGCGAAGTCCCCTAACTTCCGGGCGAGTTCCTTCACCTCATACGGATCACCCGGCACCGGATCCCGGTCCAGATCCAGGACGTGCCAATCCGTCGGACGTTTCGTCATGCCATGCCCCCCGTGCATCGAAGTCCCGTTGCGCGCACGTCACTCTGCAGTCATATGACCTTACTGACCCATGCGCGAACCCTGCGACCCCGAGCAGCAGAAGGCCCGGGTCGCGGAAGGATGTCCTTCCGCGACCCGGGCCCCTGTCGCGGTTAAGCCCGCGTCTCCCAACTCCACGTTGGGCGGTGCTACTTGACGACCGTGATCCGGTCAGCCGCCGGAGGCACAAGCGGCGCCGCAGCCGACGAGTTCGCCGTCAGGTAAGCATTGAGCGCAGCGAGGTCGTCCCCCCCGACGAGCGGGTTCTTCCCAGCGCCAAGAGCAGCGAACCCGTCCCCGCCACCCGCCAGGAACGAGTTCATGGCGACGCGGTAGACACCGGCCGGATCGATCGGAACCCCACCGAGCTTCACGGTGTCCGCGACGACGCGGTCCGCGCCCGTCTTCGTCAGGTCGAGCGTGTACGTCAGCCCCGACGAAACCTGCAGGATCTTCGGCGAAGCCTGGTTCGCCCCGCTGACCTGCTGCTGCAGAGCGGTGATGACCTGAGCGCCGGTGAGATCCGCGAGGTTCACCGTGTTGCTGAACGGCTGGACGGCGAAGCCCTCCCCGTACGTGACGACGCCGGGGCCCTCGGTACCCGAGGGCGCGTAGACGAGGTCGGTGCGGATGCCACCGGGGTTCATGAGCGCGATCGACGTCTTGGGGTCGAGGGTCTTGCCGTAGGCGAGCTGCGCGTCGGCGATGACGTCGCCGAGCGGCGACTCGTTGCCGTCGGCGTCGTTCGCCTTGACGTCCGCGCTGATGTAGCCGACCGTGCGGTTCGCGACCGGGGCGGCCAGCGTGCGCCAGTGGTCGACGAGCTTGGTGAGGTCCGCGGCCTTCGGCTGGACGCGGTCCACGACGTGGTTGGAGCCCTTGACCGACGTGCGGACGATGTCCTGGGTCCTGCGGTCGTACTTCATGTCCAGCTCGGTGAAGAGCCGGCCGAACGAGGACGCGCTCGTCACCAGCCGCGGGTTGCCGGCCGGGTCGGGGATGGTGCAGACGTAGGCGTTGTGGGTGTGGCCGGTGACGAGGGCGTCCACGTCGGCCGAGGTCTTCTTGGCGATGTCGACGATGGGCCCGGACAGCCCGGAACCGGCGCCGCCCGCATCGCAGTTGTAGTTGTACGCGGGCGACGCGGGGAAGCCGCCCTCGTGGATGAGCGCGACGACGGCGTTGACGCCCTTGCGCTTCAGTTCCTTCGTGTACTTGTTGATCGTCTCGGCCTCGTCGAGGAACTTGAGGCCCTTGACGCCGTCGGCGGAGACGATGTTCGGGGTGCCCTTGAGCGTGACGCCGATGAACCCGACGCGCACGCCGTTCACGTTCTGGATCGAGTAGGGCGCGAGCAGCGGCTTACCGGTCTTCTCGTTGACGACGTTCGCCGAGAGGATCGGGTAGTCCGCTCCCTTGAACTTCCGGCCCTTCTCGTAGCAGCCGTCGGTCGGGTGGCAGCCGCCGTTCTGCAGGCGCAGCAGCTCGGTCCTGCCCTCGTCGAACTCGTGGTTGCCGACGCTGGTGACGTCCAGGCCGAGCTTGTTCATCGCCTCGACGGTCGGCTCGTCGTGGAAGAGCCCCGAGATCAGCGGGCTGGCCCCGACGATGTCACCGGCGGCGACGGTGATCGAGCGGTCGTGGCCCTTGCGGGCGGTGCGCAGGCTCGACGCCAGGTACTCGACGCCACCCGCGTCGACGGTCTTCGTGGTGCCGTCGGCCTGGAGTTCGGTGACCCGGCCGGACGAACCGGCGGGCGGCTCCAGGTTGCCGTGGAAGTCGTTCAGCGCGAGCAGCTGGAGGTCGACGGTGCGGCTGTCGTGGCCGCCGCCACCGTGGCCGTTGCCGCCGTGACCGCCACCGTAGCCACCGTGGCCGCTGTGCGCGGGCGCGGCGGCGGCGAGCGCGCCGATGGCCGCGAGCCCCGCGGCCGCGGCGGTCAATCTACGTGCCAGAGACATGGGTTCCCTCTGCGTCCTCAAGGTAAAGAGCCGTCCAGGTGTGGCCGATTCGGGGAGCCTAGGGTCAACGCGCGTAGCGCGACAGGCGTTCGAGGGTTAAAAGCTGATTTCGACTCGCGGAACTCCGCGGAGCTCCAGCGGCCGGCCGACCGTCCCGCCGACGCGCCGTCCCAGAATGCGAAACACTCTGTCTCACCATGCAGTACGGCGGCATAGTTGTGTCCACCACCGACCGAGGAGGCGCACCCAGCGATGCAGACGCCCAACTCCCCTCAGCCACCGGCCCGGACGCTCCCGCCGACGTCCCCGCTGACGCCCCCGCAGGCGAAGCGCTGGCTGATGCTCGCCCTGGGAACCGCCGCGCAGACCTCGGCCTGCGCGTTCGTCTACGCGATCCCGTCCCTCGCCGACGAGCTGCGCTCCGCGGAGCACCTCACCCTCACGCAGGTCGGCCTGCTGGCCGCCTGCCCGACGGCGGGGCTGGTGCTGGCCCTGATCGCCTGGGGCGCCGCCGCCGACCGCTGGGGCGAGCGCATCGTCATCTCCTCGGGGCTGGGGCTGGCGGCCGTGCTGCTCGGGGTGGCCACGACGATCGGCTCGATGACCGCGTTCGGCCTGGTCCTCGCCCTGGCGGGCGCGGCCTCGGCCTCCGTCTACTCGGCGAGCGGCCGGCTGGTGATGGGCTGGTTCGGCGCCGGGGAGCGCGGGCTGGCCATGGGCATCCGGCAGACCTCCACCCCGCTCGGGATGGCCATGGCGGCGCTGACGATGCCGCCGATCGCCGCCGCGTACGGGGTGCGGGGCGCGATCGCGTTCCTCGCCGCGCTCTGCGGGGTGATCGCGGTCCTGATCGCCGCGTTCGCCGCCGACCCGGCCCGCGCCGCGAGGAGCGCGGGGACGGCCGTCCGTACCGCCAATCCGTACCGCGGTTCGAAGGTGCTGTGGCGCATCCACGGCTCCGGCGCACTGCTGGTCGTCCCGCAGTTCACGGCGGGTGCCTTCGCGCTGGTGCTGCTGGTCGACGCACGCGGCTGGTCGCCGGTCGCGGCCGGGCAGCTGGTGGCGCTGGGCCAGGGGCTGGGCGCGGTCTCGCGGATCGTCGTGGGCCGCTGGTCGGACCGGGTGGGCAGCCGGATGCGGCCGATGCGGCAGCTCGCCCTGATCACCGCCGCGGTCATCGGGGCCACCGCGCTGACCGCGGCCTTCCCGTCCCCCCTCACCGACGTCGCCCTGGTCCTGGCCATCGGCATCACGGCCAGCACCAACGGGCTGTCCTTCACCGCCACCGCCGAGGGCGCCGGGCCCGCCTGGTCCGGACGCGCGCTGGGCATCCACAACACCGGCCAGAACCTGACGGCCGCCCTGGTCCCGCCCGTCATCGGCGCCCTGATCACCGGCGCCGGCTACTGGCCCGGCTTCGCCGTCGCCGGAGCCGCGGCCTGCCTCGCGGCCGTCCTCGTTCCCTCCCGTGATCCGGTGGCCGGCGGAGCGGACCTGTCCACGGCGCACACCACCGCGTTCGCAGGTGCCGGGGACCCTTCCCAGCGGTAACGGGGGAGCCTCGCAAGCCTTACCCCGCCTTCGGCGGGGGCGCCCGTCCACCAGGCGATGCCTGGGCCCCCGCTATCCGCCGGACAGGCTCTACGCTCGGGTTCATGACCGACGCCGCGCAGCCCAGCACGCCCACCCGCCGGATCGAGACCGTGGACGCGCTCGCGCCCGACACCGCGCGGGACGTTCTCGCGCTCCTCGGCGAGGCGGCGGCGGCCGACGGGCAGTGGGCGGTCTCCGAGCAGGGCCGGCTCAATCTGCGCGGCGGCGCCCGCCCCGGGGTGCGGCACCTGCTGCTGTACGTGGGCGACGAGCTGGCCGGCTACGGGCAGCTCGAGGACACCGACCCGGTCGAGCCGCCCGCCGCCGAGTTCCTCATCAGCGCCGCCCGCCGCGCGCACGGCCACGGCCAGGCGCTCGGCCGGGCGCTGCTCGACGCCAGCGGCAAGCGGCTGCGGGTGTGGGCGCACGGCGGCCACCCGGCCGCCCGGCACCTGGCCGTACAGCTCGGGCTGAGCCTGTTCCGGGAGCTGCGGCAGCTGCGCCGCCCGCTCGACGGCGGCCCCGCGCTGCCGGAGCCGGTGATCCCGGCGGGTATCACCGTACGGACCTTCGTCCCCGGGCAGGACGACGCCGCCTGGCTGGCGGTGAACGCGGCCGCGTTCGCCCACCACCCCGAGCAGGGCTCGCTCACCCAGCGTGACCTGGACGACCGCGAGGCCGAGCCGTGGTTCGACCCGGCGGGCTTCTTCCTCGCCGTCCGCGGGGACGACGTCGTCGGCTTCCACTGGACGAAGGTGCACCGCGCGGACCGGCTCGGCGAGGTCTACGTCGTCGGTGTCCACCCGGACGAGCAGGGCAGCGGCCTGGGCAAGGCGCTCACCGCGATCGGCCTGCGGCACCTCGCGGACCAGGAGAAGCTGCCCACCGCGATGCTCTACGTGGACGCGGACAACATCCCGGCCGTCACCGTCTACGAGCGGCTGGGCTTCACGACCCACGAGACCGACCTGATGTACCGCACGGAGAGCTGATCGCGAAGGACCGTACGCCGTCCCCGATGTACCTCACCGCGGGGGACGCGGCCCGCCCGACACCGGACCGGAATCGTTCCGAGCCGGTACTGAGACTTTGTGCACCACGGAGTCGCCCCCCGCTGTCCGGCCCGTCATGTTCTCGTTACCGCTGATTCAGACTGGCTTGCGAGCATCACGGAATGCAGCCCGCTGCCCCTCCCCCCAACCCGCAGCACCCCCCACCGCCCGACCTGCCGCTTTCCCGTTCGGCACGGGACAATGAACGGACGGCCCCAGGGCGCTCCCCGAGGGCTCCCGGCAAGCCGTACGACGTGTTCGACGTGCCGGAACCGGAGGAGGGCTCGTACTCCATGGCCTCGATGAATCAAGCCGGTGTCCCCGGTCAGCCCAAGGGGGCAGGCGCGGTCAGCGCCGCTTTCCGACCCCAGTTCGTCCCCGACGTGGAGGCCGCTGTCGGCCCCGCCTCCGAGGGCGAAGCCGACGGTGATCTCCCCCAGGGCCGCTTCCTGGACCGCGAGCGCAGCTGGCTCGCGTTCAACGAACGCGTGCTGGAACTCGCCGAGGATCCGGCCACGCCGCTCCTCGAACGGGCTAACTTCCTCGCGATCTTCGCGAGCAATCTCGACGAGTTCTTCATGGTCCGGGTCGCCGGCCTCAAGCGCCGCATGGCGACCGGTGTCGCCACCCGTTCGGCCTCCGGCCTGCAGCCCCGCGACGTACTGGACCTGATCCTCACCCGGTCCCGCGAGCTCATGGCCCGGCACGCCGCCTGCTTCCAGAACGACATCGCACCGCAGCTGGCCGACGAGGGCATACACGTCATCCGCTGGGCGGAGCTGACGGAGAAGGAGCAGGCCCGCCTGTTCACCCTCTTCCGGCAGCAGATCTTCCCCGTGCTGACCCCGCTGGCCGTCGACCCGGCGCACCCGTTCCCGTACATCTCCGGCCTGTCCCTGAACCTGGCCGTCGTCGTACGGAACCCGGTCTCCGGGCACGAGCACTTCGCCCGGGTGAAGGTGCCGCCGATCCTCTCCCGCTTCCTCGAGGCGAGCCCGCAGCGCTACGTCCCGCTGGAGGACGTCATCGCCGCGCACCTGGAGGAGCTCTTCCCCGGTATGGAGGTCCTGGACCACCACATGTTCCGGGTCACCCGCAACGAGGACCTGGAGGTGGAGGAGGACGACACCGAGAACCTGCTCCAGGCGCTGGAGCGGGAGCTGATGCGGCGCCGCTTCGGGCCGCCGGTGCGCCTCGAAGTGGAAGAATCGATTGCTCCGCGGGTGCTCGACCTGCTCGTGCACGAGCTGAAGATGAAGCACACCGAGGTCTATCCGCTGCCCGGCCCGCTCGACCTGACCGGGCTGTTCGCGATAGCGGGCCTGGACCGGCCGGAGCTGAAGTACCCCAAGTACATCGCCGGCACCCACCGCGACCTGGCCGAGGTCGAATCGGCGTCGGCGCCCGACATCTTCGCGGCGCTGCGCGAACGCGATGTGCTGCTGCACCACCCGTACGACTCCTTCTCGACCTCCGTCCAGACCTTCCTGGACCAGGCGGCGGCCGACCCGGACGTACTGGCGATCAAGCAGACGCTGTACCGCACCTCCGGCGACTCCCCGATCGTGGACGCGCTCATCGACGCGGCCGAGGCGGGCAAGCAGGTCCTCGTCCTCGTCGAGATCAAGGCCCGCTTCGACGAACAGGCCAACATCAAGTGGGCCCGCAAGCTGGAGGAGGCGGGCTGCCACGTCGTCTACGGCCTGGTGGGGCTGAAGACGCACTGCAAGCTGTCGCTCGTGGTCCGCCAGGAGGGCGACACGCTGCGCCGCTACAGCCACATCGGCACCGGCAACTACCACCCCAAGACCGCACGGCTCTACGAGGACCTGGGGCTGCTCACCGCCGACCCGCAGGTCGGCGCGGACCTCTCGCACCTGTTCAACCGGCTGTCGGGCTACTCGCGCCGCGAGGTCTACAACCGGCTGCTGGTCGCACCCCGCAACCTCCGCGACGGTCTGGTCTCCCGGATCATGGAGGAGATCACCCACCACCGGGCCGGCCGCCCGGCGTACATCCGGATGAAGCTCAACTCCATCGTCGACGAAGGAATCATCGACGCCCTCTACCGCGCCTCGCAGGCCGGTGTGCCCGTCGACATATGGGTACGCGGTATCTGCGCGGTCCGGCCGGGTGTCGCCGGACTCTCGGAGAACATCCGGGTCCGCAGCACCCTGGGCCGGTTCCTCGAACACTCCAGGGTGTTCATCTTCGGCAACGGTGGCGAACCCGAAGTCTGGTTCGGCAGCGCCGACATGATGCACCGTAACCTCGACCGCCGCATCGAGGCGCTGGTCAGGGTCGCCGACCCGGCCCACCGCGCCACCCTCAACCGCCTGCTGGAGACCGGGACCGCGGACGACACCGCGTCCTGGCACCTCGCGGCGGACGGGAACTGGACCCGGCACAGCACCGGCCCCGACGGGCAGCCGCTGCGCAATGTCCAGGAGATGCTCATCGACGCCCGGAGGCGCCGGCGTGGCCCAGCGACACCGTGACACCGCGTACGCCCAGGCCGGCCAGCCGGCAATCGTCCTCGACGGGAAACCGGCCGGCGGGGCCGCCCTCGGCGCGCTGAGCGCCGGGGAGGTGGTCTCCGGCTACCTCCATGAGCAGGCGTCCACGTTCCTGCGCGCGCTCAGCCAGAGTGCCCAGGCCGACGACGAAGGTGCCGCCGCCGGCCTGCTGCTGCGCCGGTCCGCCCGCCGGATCGCCGCGACCCTGCACACGTACGGCACGCTCACCGACCCCGGCTGGGCCGATCCGCTGCGCACCGAGCTCGGCTGGGTCTCGACGTCCCTGGCCCACGAGCACCAGTACGCCGCCCGGCTCGCGCGGCTGCTGTCCGCCCTGCACCGGCTGGCCTCGGAGCCCGACCGGCCGGCCCTCGACACCGGCGACCCCGGCAACCCCGACGACCCCGCCCTGCCCGAGGAGCCCGCCCTCGGCTCGCAGGGGCCGCTGGCCATCGGGGCGGCCCGCGCGGGCGCGCTGCTGGAACGGCAGCTGACGCTGGCGCGCACCCGGGCGCACTCCGCCGCACTGCAGGCGCTGGGCTCGTCGCGGTTCCACGCGGTGGCCGACGCCGTCGCCGTACTCGCCTCCGAGGTGCCGCTGTCCGCGGCGGCGGACGCACCCGCCACCGTGCGGCTGCCCCCGCTCGCGGGGCTGGCGCACCAGCGGCTCGCCGAGGCGGCGGCCGCGCTGCCGCTGGCGCGGGCCGGGCACCCGTACAACGCCGACGCCGTGCGCGCCGCGCTCGGCCCGGAGCTGACCAGCGACCTGCAGGACGCACCGTGGCACCAGGCCCGCACCCTGCTGCGGCTCAGCCGCTACGCCGCCGAGGTCTGCCCGCCGGACGAACCCGGCGCCCACGGCTCCGACGGCTCCGACGGCAGTCAGGGCCCGGACGATCAGGACGCCGGCGCCGGTACCCGTGCCGGTGAGAGCCTGCACGACCGGCTCAAGGACGCGGCCCGGCTGCTGGAGGGGCACCGGGAGGCCGCCGAGTCCGCCAATGCCGTGGCGACCGCCGCCCGCACCCCGCGGATCGCGCCGGCGACCGCGTACGCGCTGGGCGTGCTCCACGCCGACCAGCGGCAGGAGGTCGAGGCGGCCCGCTTCGCCTTCGCCCGGCTCTGGCAGCGCACCTCCGTACCGTCCGCCACCACCGTCCCAGCTGTCCCCGTTACCCCCGCCGTCCCCGGTTCGAGGTGAGTCACGATGCTGCGTTCCCCGGGGGAACAACCCCCCGTCCTGGCCGCGGGCGCGGTCCTCTGGCGCCGTTCGCCCCATGACGACGGCGTGGAGATCGCGCTGATCCACCGCCCCAAGTACGACGACTGGTCGCACCCGAAGGGCAAGCTCAAACGCGGTGAGGACCCGGTGGCCGCCGCGCTGCGGGAGATCCGCGAGGAGACCGGCATGGAGTGCGTGCTCGGCGCGCCGTTGCCGACCGCCCGCTATCTCGCCGACGGACGCCCCAAGGAGGTCCGCTACTGGGCCGCCGAGGCCGTCAGCGGCACCTTCGCCGTCAACGACGAGGTCGACCGGCTGGTCTGGCTTCCCCCGGCGGCGGCGCGCAACCGCCTCACGCACGAGCGCGACCGCCCGCTCGTCGACGCCATGCTGCGGACCGTACGGCCCGGCGCCGCCCGGCGGCGCTAGGGCGCGTGCCAGGCGTCGTGGGCCAGGCGGGACTTTCGCGACACGCCCTGGCCGACCCGGCAGCCCGACCCACCCTGACCAGGGCTTTCCCGGACCGGCACCACGCGTCCCAGGACTCCCACGCGCCCCTCGGAGCGCCGTCGGCGACAGGCCGCCCCGCACTGATAGACGAGGTTCACCTTGCGTTCACCCTCTCCCGTTGGTCGATTCACTTCCTCTGCATAATTTCGGCCTTACCGGTGAGCATCACGCTGTGCCGGGTGGATGCAGACCTCCATACCTCTGCTTCGCCGTCCACCGGCGGGCTCCTGGAAGGAACACAGAAGGTGAAGCTTTCCCGTAACAGCGGACTGCGCGCCCTGACCGTCGGCGCGGTCGCGGTTTCCAGCGCGTTGGTCCTGACCGCCTGTGGTTCCGACAACAACGCTTCGCCTGGCGACACCAAGACCTCGGGTGCCGCGAAGAGCTCCATCGCGTGCGCCAAGGGCGGTCAGCTGCTCGCCTCCGGCTCCAGCGCGCAGAAGAACGCGATGGACGTGTGGGTCAAGAACTACATGGCGGCCTGCCCCGGCACGAACATCAACTACAAGAGCTCGTCCTCGGGCGAGGGTGTCACCCAGTTCAACCAGGGTGCCGTCAGCATCGCGGGTTCCGACTCCCCGCTGAAGCCCGAGGAGATCACCGCCTCGAAGACCATCTGCAAGGGCGGCCAGGGCATCGACCTCCCGATGGTCGGCGGCCCGATCGCGATCGGCTACCACCTGCCGGGCGTCGACAACCTGGTCCTGGACGCGCCGACCCTCGCGAAGATCTTCAACTCGACGATCACCAAGTGGGACGACGAGGCGATCAAGAAGCTCAACCCGACCGCCAAGCTCCCCAGCAGCAACATCCAGGCGTTCCACCGCTCGACGGACTCGGGCACCACGGACAACCTGACCAAGTACTTCAACGCGACGGCCAAGGCCGAGTGGCCCTACGAGCACGCGAAGGCCTGGAAGGGCAAGGGCGGCCAGTCCGCCCCCGGCTCCGCCGACATCGCCTCGAACGTGAAGCAGGCCGAGGGCACCATCGGCTACTTCGAGCTGTCGTTCGCCACCGCGAACAACCTGCAGACGGTCAAGCTCGCCACCGGCGCCGCTGCCCCCGTCGCGGCCAGCTCGGAGAACGCCTCCAAGGCCATCGCCGAGGCCAAGGTCACCGGCACCGGCACCGACCTGTCGCTGAAGCTCGCCTACGACACGAAGGCCGAGGGCGCCTACCCGCTGGCCCTCGTCACCTACGAGATCGCCTGCGACAAGGGCAACAAGGCCGACACGCTCGAGCTCGCGAAGTCCTTCCTCACCTACATCGCGAGCGAGGACGGCCAGAAGGGCCTCTCCTCCATCGGCTACGCCCCGCTGCCGACGGAGATCGCCACCAAGGTCCGCGCCCAGATCGCGACCCTCTCCTAGTACGCGCGGCCGGCCCCGTACCGCACGGGGCCGGCCGCACATCCGGTGCACCGCCGCCGGGGGAGCCATCCCCCACCCAGACCGGAGAACCTCATGGACATAACACCGACAGACAGCGCACTGCCTCCCCCCTCCCGGGGTTCCGTCACCCGCATCGGGGACCGCGTGTTCAGCGGTCTCGCCCGCGGGTCCGGCATCTTCCTCCTGGTCGTCATGGCCTCGATCGCGGTCTTCCTCACGATCCGCGCGACGCACGCCATCTCCCAGGACCACGCGAACTTCTTCACCAGCTTCGAATGGGACGCCAACGCGACCCCGCCGGTCTTCGGCATCGGCGTCCTGATCTACGGCACGATCGTCAGCTCCGTGATCGCGATGGCCCTCGCGGTCCCGATCGCGGTCGGCATCGCGCTGTTCATCTCGCACTACGCGCCGCGCCGGCTGGCCACCCCGCTCGCCTACGTCGTCGACCTGCTCGCCGCGATCCCGAGCATCATCTACGGCCTGTGGGGCGCGATCTACCTCGTGCCGCACCTGAAGGGCCTGAACCTCTGGCTCGACGAGTACCTCGGCTGGACCGGAGTCTTCGACAAGACCGACCCCGAGGGCGCGGCCCGTTCGCTCTTCACCGTCGGCATCCTGCTGGCGATCATGATCCTGCCGATCATCACCAACGTCAGCCGTGAAGTCTTCCGGCAGGTGCCGAAGATGCACGAGGAAGCGGCGCTCGCGCTCGGCGCGACCCGCTGGGAAGTCATCCGGATGTCGGTGCTGCCGTTCGCCCGCTCCGGAATCATCAGCGCCTCGATGCTCGGCCTCGGCCGCGCACTGGGCGAGACGATGGCCGTGGCCACGGTCCTGTCGGCCTCCCCGGTGCTGTCCGCGAAGCTCCTCGACCCGGTCGGCGGGACCTTCGCGCAGAACATCGCCGCCAAGTTCGGCGAGGCGTCACCGTTCGGACGTGACGCGCTGATCGCCTCCGGCCTCGTCCTGTTCGTCATCACGCTGCTGGTGAACGGCGCGGCCCGCCTGATCATCGCCCGCCGCAAGGAGTACTCGGGGGCCAACGCATGAGCCACACCATCGCCGACAAGGCGCCCGCCGCGGTCCCGGCGACCCGCCGGCTGTCGCAGCGCCGGATGCCCCGCTGGGCACCGGCCGCCATCGCCGCCGCCGCGATCCTGCTCGGTATCGGCATCGGCCTCGCGGCCGGGCTGGAGAGCCGGATCCAGTGGGGCATGATCGCGCTGCTGCTCTTCGTGGCCGGCACCTACGCGGTGACCACGGCCGTCGAGGGCCGCCGGCAGGCCAAGGACCGCGTCGTCACCAGCATCGTCTGGGCCTGCTTCATCGTGGCCATCGTGCCGCTGTACTCGCTGATCGCGACGACGATCTCCAAGGGCCTCAAGGTCCTGAACGGCGACTTCCTGAGCCACTCGATGGGCGGGGTCATCACGATCCAGCCCGGCGGCGGCATCTACCACGCGATCATCGGCACCATCGAGCAGGTCGGCATCGCGACGCTGATCGCCACCCCGATCGGTCTGCTGACGGCGGTCTACCTGGTCGAGTACGGCAAGGGCAAGCTCGCCAAGGCCGTCACGTTCTTCGTGGACGTCATGACCGGCATCCCGTCGATCGTCGCCGGTCTGTTCATCCTGACCGTGTGGGTCCTGATGCTCGGCAACGGCCCGTCCGGCTTCGCCGGCTCGATGGCCCTGACGATCCTGATGCTGCCGGTCGTGGTCCGCTCGACCGAGGAGATGCTCAAGCTCGTTCCGAACGAGCTGCGCGAGGCGTCCCTCGCGCTGGGCGTCCCGAAGTGGCGCACCATCCTCAAGGTGGTCCTGCCCACGGCCATTGGCGGCATCACGACCGGCGTCATGCTGGCCGTCGCCCGCATCACCGGCGAGACCGCGCCGATCATGCTGCTCGTCTTCGGCAGCCAGATCATCAACAACAACCCCTTCGAGGGTGGTCAGTCCTCCCTGTCGTACTACGTGTTCGAGCAGTTCCAGAACGGCAACGACGCGTCGTACGACCGAGCCTGGGCCGCGGCCCTGGTGCTGATCGCCTTCGTCATGATCCTGAACGTGGTGGCTCGCGGCATCGCCCGCTGGAAGGCCCCCAAGACCGGTCGCTGACGCGACCAACCCAGCGACCTCTGATTGAGAGCCCCACCATGGCGAAGCGCATCGACGTAAGCGGCCTCTCCGCTTACTACAGCAACCACAAAGCGATCGACGACATCTCGATGACCGTCGAGCCCCGTTCCGTGACGGCCTTCATCGGCCCGTCCGGCTGCGGCAAGTCCACCTTCCTGCGGACCTTGAACCGGATGCACGAGGTCACCCCCGGTGGCCGCGTCGAGGGCAAGGTCATGCTGGACGACGAGAACCTCTACGCGTCGGGCGTCGACCCGGTCGCGGTCCGCCGGACCGTCGGCATGGTCTTCCAGCGCCCGAACCCGTTCCCCACCATGTCGATCTTCGACAACGTGGCGGCCGGCCTCAAGCTCAACGGCATGCGCCGCAAGAGCGAGCTGGAGAACGTCGTCGAGAAGTCCCTCAAGGGCGCCAACCTCTGGAACGAGGTCAAGGACCGGCTCAACAAGCCCGGCTCCGGCCTCTCCGGCGGCCAGCAGCAGCGCCTCTGCATCGCCCGCGCCATCGCGGTCGAACCGCAGGTCCTGCTGATGGACGAGCCCTGCTCGGCGCTCGACCCGATCTCCACCCTCGCGATCGAGGACCTGATCGGCGAGCTGAAGGCCCGCTTCACGATCGTGATCGTGACGCACAACATGCAGCAGGCGGCGCGCGTCTCCGACCGCACGGCCTTCTTCAACCTGTCGGCCATCGGCCAGCCCGGCAAGCTCATCGAGCTGGACGACACCGAGCGGATCTTCTCCAACCCGTCGGTCCAGGCCACGGAGGACTACATCTCCGGCCGCTTCGGCTAAGCCGGTACCTGAGCCGTCCTGCGGTGCTGCATGGCGGTGCCACCGCAAGGCGAAGGGCCCGCCCCCGTGAGGGGGGCGGGCCCATTCCTTTTGCCGTTCCGGGTTGTGCAGGTCAGAAGACCCGTACTCAGAAGACCAGTGCTCAGAAGTCCAGTGCTCAGAAGTCCAGTGCTCAGAAGATCAGTGCTCAGAAGATCAGTGCGACGATCCAGTAGCTGACCGCGGCGACGACGGCCGCGGCCGGCATCGTGATGAACCAGCCGGCCACGATGTTCTTGGCGACACCCCAGCGCACGGCCTTGACCCGCTTCGTCGCGCCGACACCCATGATCGCCGAGGTGATCACATGCGTCGTCGAGACCGGGGCCTGGAAGACGTACGACGTCGTGTAGAGGATCGAGGCGGCGGTCGTCTCGGCCGCGAAGCCCTGCGGCGGGTCCAGTTCGATGATGCGGCGCCCCAGCGTCCGCATGATCCGCCAGCCGCCGGCGTAGGTGCCGAGCGAGAGCATCGCCGCGCACGCGAACTTCACCCAGGTCGGGATCGAGTCGCCGTTCTGCACATCAGCGATGGTCAGGGCCATCACCACGACGCCCATCGTCTTCTGCGCGTCCTGCAGACCGTGGCCGAGCGCCATCGCCGCCGCCGAGACCGTCTGCGCGATCCGGAAACCGCGCTTGGCCTTGTGCGGGTTGGACTTACGGAACATCCACAGGATGGCGAGCATCACCAGATAGCCGACCACCAGGCCGACCACCGGCGACAGGAACATCGGGATGACGACCTTCTCGACCACACCCGACCAGATGACGGTGATGCCGCCCGCGAGGGCCGCGCCGACCATCCCGCCGAACAGCGCGTGGCTGGAACTCGACGGTAGTCCGAAGTACCAGGTGACCAGGTTCCATACGATCGCGCCCACCAGGGCCGCGAACAGGACGGCCATCCCGGACCGCCCCTGCGGCGTCTCGATGAGCCCCTTGCTGACCGTCTTGGCCACGCCGCTGCCGAGGAAGGCACCGGCCAGGTTCATGACGGCGGCCATGGCGAGCGCCGCCTTCGGCGTCAGCGCGCGCGTCGACACCGACGTGGCGATGGCGTTCGCCGAGTCGTGGAACCCGTTCGTGTACGTGAATCCGAGCGCGACGCCAATGGTCACGATCAGTGCAAAGGTGTCCACAGAAGGTCAGGACTCCTTGACCGCGATGGTCTCCACGGTGTTCGCGACATGCTCGAACGCGTCCGCGGCCTCTTCCAGAACGTCCACGATCTGCTTGAGCTTCAGCACGTCCATGGCGTCGTACTTGCCGTTGAACAGGTGTGCGAGCAGCTTGCGGTGGACCTGGTCCGCCTGGTTCTCCAGGCGGTTGATCTCGATCCAGTACTCGGTGAGGTTGGACATCGTCCGCAGGTTCGGCATCGCCTCGGCGGTCAGCACCGCTGCCCGCGCCAGCACCTCGATCTGCTGCTCGACACCCTTCGGCAGCTCGTCCACCTGGTAGAGAACGACGAGGTCGACGGCCTCTTCCATGTAATCCATGATGTCGTCGAGACACGACGCGAGGTTGTAGATGTCCTCACGGTCGAACGGGGTGATGAAGGAGGAGTTCAGCTGGTGGAAGATCGCGTGGGTCGCGTCGTCCCCCGCGTGCTCCGCCGCCCGCATCCGTTCGGCGATCTCGATACGCGTGGCCGAATCGGCCCCGAGCAGTTCCATGAGGAGCTTCGAACCTGTGACGATGTTGTCCGCGGATGCGGCGAACATGTCATAGAAGCTCGTCTCCCTGGGGGTCAGACGAAAGCGCACGTGAGGTCCTCGGGGTGCATCGGATTCGGTCTCGTCAGGTCTCGTTGATGCTAGGCGCATCATCCGGCCACGGCTAACCGGCGTCACCCAGTGTCGCCCATCGGACAGACTGCCCCTCACCGGGGCCACTCCCCCAGCTAACGCTGGGAGGTGCCCCCATAAGGCACCGATCGGTAAGATATACCCACCAGGGGTATTTTCGGGCAGGGAGAACGGGATGACGACCACCGAGACCGACCAGGCCGACGAGACCGCGGAGGCCGTGCCGAGCGCTTCGGCACCGCACAGCCCGCCCGGCCCGCACGGCTACAGCGACCACAAGGACGCCCACCTCAAGCGGCTCCGCCGGATCGAGGGTCAGATCCGCGGGCTCCAGCGCATGGTGGAGGAGGACGTCTACTGCATCGATGTCCTCACACAGGTTTCGGCCAGTACCAAGGGCCTGCAGTCGTTCGCCCTCCAGCTGCTGGAGGAGCACCTGCGGCACTGTGTCGCCGCGGCCGCCGCCGAGGGCGGGCCGCAGATCGACGACAAGGTCGCCGAAGCGACCGCGGCCATAGCCCGGCTGCTGCGCACCTGAGCCCCGGCCGGCAGCCGGGCCCGTAGCGTTCCCACGGACCCGGCCGGCGACCGAGACGAATATCTCCACGGTGGTCCGGTGCTGCGGTCATGCGGTACCGAGGTTGTTCAGTGCTGCGGTTCTTCGGTGCTGCGGTCGTTCGGTGATGCGGTCGTTCGGTGGTTCAGTTCGGGCGCCGGGCCGCCTGTGCGGGGATCCGCACCGACTGAAGCTCCGTCGTCCGGTCCACTTCGAGCACCTCGTCGATCCGGGCGAAGCTCAACCGCTCCTCACCGGCGGCGGAAGCCGCGATCATCAGCTCGCCGCACAGCTCGATCTCCGCGAGGGCCACGAAGTCCTGACTCGACCCGTTATGCGTAGACATGTGCGTTTCGCGAGACAAAGCCACGTGCACCACCTCCTCGTCCTCGAGCAGTGGCCGGTTTCATCGGCCACTGGTCAGAGTAGGCACCCGCACACGGTCCGCGCATGGCACGGAAGGACCATTTCGCCCACCGTCATTTCGGAGGTGCAGTAACGATCTTCCCGTTGTAAATATCGGCCGGTTTCGGCAGAACGACGGTCACCGGCGTACCGAACGCGTCGAACAGCGTGATCGACGTCACCGTCACATCGCTCGGCGCGGACGGCTTGGCCGCACCCGCTGTACCCGCCGCACCCGCCGTCCCGCTGAAGGTGAAGCGCTGGCTGACCTTCCGCGGCCGCCCCTGCGCGTCGAGGTACACATCGAACGGCACCTGCGTCACGGAGAATCCCCTGGCCGCCGCCGCGAGCGGCTGCCGGATGGCCGGCGAGGCACCGCGGGCCGCGCGGGCGATGTCCGTCACTCCCCGGAAGTGCCGCACCTTCACCCCGTGGAACATCTCGTCGCCGACCAGCTCCACCTGCTGCGCCCCGCGCAGGAGTTCGGCCGCCGCCAGCGGATCGGTCGCACCACCGGTCACGAGGTTGCCGTCGGACAGCTGCGTGGTGTCCACCCGCACCCACTTGTCGACGGGCACGCCGGCGCCGCGGTCCTTCATGTACAGCGAACCCGGCGTCATCAGCTCGGTGACCGGGCGGTGCTCCTCGGCCCCGGCGGCGTCCTTGGGGAGGGTGACCCGCAGCTCACCCTGGCCCTTGCCGTAGTCGAACCCGCCGGACCCGGTGATCACCACCCGGGTCCCGCCGCTCGCCATCTCCATCGACGTGCTGACCTTCGAACTCCCGGCCCGGATCAGGGCGTCGGCCGACCGGCGCACGGATTCGCCGGAGTCCGCGCCCGGTCCGTCGGCCGCCGCGCCGTCCCCGGCACAGCCGGTCAGCACCGTCACCCCGCACACGAACCCCGCCGCGGCGGCGGCCGTCACCATCCGCCTGCGCTGCATCACCATCGCCCGCTACCCCCTGGGAATCCCGCCACCGGCCTCGCCCGACTAACGACGGGCCGCCTGCCCCCGTAACGGCGCCCGCCGCGAACCGCGGGTGACGCCCCGGTCGCACGGGAGCGCGCGGGGGAGCGGCCACCGGCCGCGAGCGCAGGGAAGCAACCCCTCCACGACCCGCTCCCCCGTCCCGTACCGTGGTTGTGTGCTCATCCAGTCCGCCGCCGCCCCGTCCGGAACCCACCACACCACGGTCACCGACCAGGGCTCCTTCGCCAGCGCCCGCTGTTCCTGCGGTTGGAAAGGCCCCGCCCGCCGCGCCCGCGACCGCGCCCGCCGGGACGCCGAGGCGCACACCGGCGGCTGACGCCCCCGGCGTCCCCCGGCCCGATCTTCCCGATCTTCCCGATCTTCCCGACCTGAACTCCCCGGCCCCGCACCACTCGCGGCGTTTCCGGCACCTGCTGCCCCTTGCGTACCGCATGCGGCGGGTAGGAGGGTGAGCAGTCGCCCGCCGAAGGCGGGCCCCGGGCAGGAGGCTGCGGCCGTGAACCGACGAGATGCGCTCCGCGCCGGATACGGCGTCGCCGCGTCGACGTGGCTGGCCGGCTGCAGCACGGGCGACAGCGCCGACGCGAAGCCGCCGGGTCCTTCCGGCACCCCGGCCCCCACCACCCCGAGCGGGACCGGCACCTCCGCCACCCCCGGTTCACCGCCGGACTGGCCGGCCCTGGCCAAGGGCCTGGGCGGCGCGCTGATCCGCCCGGAGGACAGCGCGTACGACGCGTCCCGCCGGCTCTACAACACCCGCTTCGACGGGCTGCGCCCCGCCGCCATCGCCTACGCCTCGGGCCCGGACGACATCCGCGAGTGCCTGGACTTCGCACGCCGTTCCCGGTCGGTCCGGCTGTCGGTAAGGAGCGGCGGCCATTCGTACGGCGGCTGGTCCAGCGGCGGCCAGGACCACCTCGTCCTCGACGTGTCCCGGCTCAACGCGATCAGCACCGGCGGAACAACCGCCACCGTCGGCGCCGGCGCGAAACTCATCGATGTGTACTCCCGCCTCGGCGAGCACGGCAGGACCGTCCCCGCAGGCTCCTGCCCCTCGGTCGGCGTCTCCGGTCTCACCCTCGGCGGCGGCCATGGCGTACTCAGCCGCTCGTACGGTCTGACCTGCGACAGCCTCACGGGCGCCACCATCATCACCGCCGACGGCAAGCAGTTGGACTGCGACGCGACCACGAACTCCGACCTCTTCTGGGCGCTGCGCGGCGCGGGCTGCGGCAACTTCGGGGTCGTCACCGAGCTCCGCTTCGCGACCCACCCCGCGCCGTCCGTCGTGACGGGGTACGCCACCTGGCCGTGGAGCCGGGCGGCGGCCGTCGTCCGGGCCTGGCAGGAGTGGGGACCCGACCAGCCGGACCACATCTGGTCGGCGCTCCACCTGGAGGGGCCGACGGGCGGCTCTCCGACGGTCTCGCTCGCCACCCTGTCGACCGGCTCGCGGAGCGATCTGGCCAACGCCGTCGACCGGCTCGCCGGGACCGCGGGAGGCGGATCACCCTCCTTCTCGACGCACCCGCGCTCCTACATGGAGGCGACGTTCTCGTACGCGGGCTGCTCGGGCCTGACCACCGCCGAGTGCCATCTGCCGCCCAAGGGCCGGCTGCAGCGCGAGACGTACACCGCCCGTTCGGACTTCTACGACCACTCGCTGTCGCCCGCGGGCATCCAGGCCCTGCTCGGCCAGGTCGAGCGGCTCGGCTCGCTCTCCGGCGACGGCGCCGGCAGCGTGGCGCTGACCGCCCTGGGCGGCGCGGTCAACCGGGTCGACCCCGGCGCGACGGCGTTCGTGCACCGCCGTTCCCGTTTCCTGGCGCAGTACATCGCCTCGGACGCCCTCAGCCGGACGAGCTGGCTGGACACGCTGTACGGGGCGATGCGCCGCTACGCCTCGGGCGCCGCCTACCAGAACTACGCCGACCCGGCCCTGAAGGACTGGCGCCAGGCCTACTACGGCAGCGCCGCGGCCCGTCTGACGGAGGTGAAGAAGAAGTACGACCCGGACCGGCTCTTCGACTACCCGCAGGCCGTGTAGGCCCGCTGCGGGCCCCGGTGCCGACGGGCTCAGGCGCCGACGGGCTCAGGCGGCCGGCGGGCTCAGGCCGCCAGGTCCTTGTCGTACGCGGTGGGCATCGGGTACGCCCCACCCCGCCGCGCCGGGGACCGGACGAGCCCGCGCATCCGGGACCGGCCCATCGCCGCCGTGACGGGCGTCAGCAGCGCCATCGCGAGCGGTGCGAGCAGCAGCGCCGTGGCGGTACCGAGGGCGAAGCCGCCGATCACGTCGGTCGGGTAGTGCACGCCCATGAAGACCCGGCAGAAACCCTCGGCGAGCGCGATCAGTATGGCGACGACACCCACCTTGCGGCTGACCATGAACAGCCCGACGGCCATGGCCATCGTGAGCGTCGCGTGATCGCTCACGAACGAGAAGTCGGACTTCCCCTTGATCAGGACGTCGAGCCCCTCATGGTCCACGAAGGGCCGGGGCCGCTCCACGAGACCGCGCACCGGGATGTTCAGCAGCAGCGCGATGCCGGCGGCGAGGCCGGACCACACCACCCCGGCGACCGCGGCGGGCGCCTGCTCGCTGCGCCGCGCGACCCGCCACCAGCACCAGCCGGCCAGCAGCAGCATGAGCACGATCAGCCCGTACTCGCCGATGAACTCCACGGAGCGGTCGACCCAGTGCGGGGAGTCCTTGGCAAGGCCGTTGATGTCGCGCAGCAGGCCCACGTCAGGGTTCGAGCCGTCGGTTGCGTGCTCTGCCATGTGGTGGTGCCCCTTACCTGGTCCATACTCCGGCCCCGCTGCTGGCCTCCAGGCCATGAACGCCGTTTCTTCGAGCCATTGTCCCTGTGCAACGGCGGACACGGTACGTAGCGTTCCGGTCTCTACCGGATGATCACCAGGAAGTTATCCAAGAGAGATCGGAAAGCGCATCCCCAGGCCAAAGCCTCACGCAGCGCCCGTAGTCGGCAGCGCCTGCGCTCCGTCCTTCGTCACGCGGGTCCCGCCGATGAAGTCCGGCGTGTCGATCTTGTCGAAGCGAATGACCGCGCCGGTGTACGGGGCGTTAATCATGTACCCACCCCCGACGTACAGTCCGACGTGGTGGATCGACCGGGGGTCGTTGAGGTCGGTGGCGAAGAAGACCAGATCGCCGGGCAGCAGTTCGTCCCGCTTCGGGTGCGGCCCCGCGTTCCACTGGTCGTTGGCCACCCGCGGCAGTTCGATGCCGACCGATTCGTAGGCCGCCTTCGTCAGCCCGGAACAGTCGAACCGCCCGCCCTGGTCGGCCGTCCCGTTGCCGCCCCACAGATACGGCGTGCCGAGCTTGCCCTGCGCGTAGTAGATCGCCGCCGCGGCCTGCTGGGACGGCGCCACGCGGCCCACGGGCGCGGCGAAGCTCTTCTCCAGCGTCCTGATCGTCTTCACGTAGTTCTGCGTCTCGCGGTACGGCGGGATCCCGCCCGCGTGGATCACCGCGTACGCACCCGCGTTGTACGCCGCGAGCATGTTGTCGCTGTGGTCCCCCGGCACGTCCTTCACGTACTTGGCCAGCTCGCAGTCGTACGAGGCGGCCGACGGGATCGCGTCCTGCGGGTCCCACACATCCCGCTTCCCGTCCCCGTTCCCGTCCACTCCGTGGGACGCCCAGGTACCCGGGATGAACTGCGCGATACCTTGCGCGGCGGCGGCGCTCTGCGCCCGCGGGTTCCAGCCGCTCTCCTGGTACAGCTGTGCGGCCAGCAGCGCCGGATTGATCTCCGGGCAGAGGTTGCCCCACTTCTGCACGATCGACTGGTACATCGCGGGCACCGAACCCTTGGCGAGCGTGACCGACCCGCCGCTCCCGCCGGCCAGCCCGGCGGCGGCCGAGAACGTGCCGATCACCAGCAGCGCCATGAACGAAAGGCACAGCCCGAAGCCGAGAGTGACGGTGAGCCAGACCTTCTTCGCCATCAGCCATGCCCTCTCAGGAGTGATGCACGGGCTGCGGGGCACCGATGGTGACGGTGCGCCAGACTTTCCGCAGCATTCGTCCGCGCCTTCGTTCCAATCGTTGCCCTACGGTGACGCTCGTGATACACAGAGTAGTCGTCTACGTCCCATCGAACACCGGTCCGTGCAACATTCTGGACGCTGCGGTCCGGATCACACGGGGGATCCGTCGAGAAAGTCGCCGAGTCGACAAGAACCGGTTGACACATCGGCCAAGATAGACCCTGGACCCTTGCGCCCCGGCGAGGGCTCCAACTGACCGAGCGGGGTGGTGAGTTCCATATGTTCTTGGCAGCCACAAAGGGCGACATCAACACCATTATCGGTGGCATCGCCCCCAACTGGGGGCCCTTCGGGTCCCTCGGGAACGAAGCACGCGTGATGATCGAAGTGGTCATGGCGGTAGCGATCCTGCTCTGCCTCGCCATCGCGATCTGGGGCGCGGCCAAACAGCGGATCGGCGCGACAGCCCTCCGCGACACCTTCAGCGCCGAACAGGGCAAGGGTCTGATCATCGCCGGCCTGACCGGCGTGTTCATCATCGGATCCCTCGGCACGCTGTTCACCATCGTCTACGGCATGGCCGTGTAGTCGTGTAGCCCAGAGCCAGCCTGTCCCATGTCCCCGGGAGCCCGTCCCAGGCCCCCTCCCCCACCTGAGGCTGCGTGCTGATGCCCACTCACCCCAGCAGCGATACCGGCCAGGACGGCCCACCGACGCGCACCCGCATGCCCGAAGGGCACGGCGGGCACGGCGCCGCGCCACGCCGCACCAAGCCGAGCCGCGCCCTGGTGACGGTCCTCGGCGTCGTCGTCCTCCTCGTCGCCGTGATCGTCCTCGCCAACCGGGGCGGTGGCAACACCGCCTCCGACGGCGCGTCCTCCGGCGGCACCAAGGGCACCAACGCCAACCCGACCGCCCCGACCGGCGACAAACCGGTCACGGGCAACAACGCGGGGATCGCGGCGGGCTTCGCGAAGTCGGAGCAGGGGGCACAGTCCGCGGCGGCGAACTACGCGGTGGCGCTGGGGGGTGACGGGATGTTCAACACGGACCGCCGCCACGCGATCATCGACGCGATCGCGGACAGGAGCACGGTCGGCACGATGCAGGCAGGCTTCGACACCAACTATTCGAAGGCCTTCCTGGCCGGCATCGGGCTGAGCGCCGACGGTGCCGCCCCGGCCGGTCTGACCTTCGTCGACCGCACCATCCCGGCCGGCACGAAGATCGACAAGTTCGACGGTGACACGGCGAACGTCTCGGTATGGTGCGCCGGCATGTTCGGCCTGGCGGGCAACGCCTCGACCAAACCGGTGACGAACAACTGGTTCACCGTCACTTTCACGCTGAAGTGGAACGGTTCGGACTGGAAGGTCCTCGATACCGGACAGAAGAAGGGCCCGACCCCGGTGAGCGGCGACAATCCGGTGTCCGGTGCTGGCGAGATCGCGGACGCGGTCAAGGGTTTCGGAGGGTTCACGTATGCGCGGTAGCCGACGTCTACGTGCCCTTTCCCTCACAGGAGTCGTGGCGGGCATCCAGACCGCCGCCGTTCTCCTGGCGACCCGCGCCGCCGCGGCCCCGACCCCTACTCCGACGCCGGCCCCCACGGCGAGCAGCGACCCCTGCGCGCTCATCTCGGGCCCGGCCAAGGAGTACTGCGAAAAGGGCAAAGGCGGCGGTGGCGGTCCCTCCAACCCCCTCCCCGACACCCTCGACCCCCTGAGCGCCGTCGCCAAGGGCTGTGCCGACGCGGCCACCTATGTGATCGATCAGCTCTCCAAGGCGATCAACTCCACCACCCAGGTGGACTTCACCAACAGCACCTTCCTGACCCAGTACGAGATCGTCTTCGCCGCCTCCACCATCCTCACCCTCATCCTCTGGCTGCTGGCCGTCGCCAAGCGCGCCGTGCGCGGTGTTCCGCTCACGGAAGCGTTGACGGAGGCCGTGGGCTTTCTGTGGCTGACCGTGCTGGCCTCGGCGTTCACGCCGCTGGTCCTGTACACGGTGGTCTCGGCGACGGACGCCGTGACGGACGTGATCGCCGCCGGCACCTCGCAGAACACCAACACGTTCTTCGGGAACTTCTCCGCGGCCCTCGCCAAGGGCAACGCCATCGGCGGCGGCCCGATCATGCTGATCGTCGTGTCCATGGTGTCGGTGCTGGCCGCCGGCGTGCTGTGGCTGGAGCTGGTGATCAGGGCCGCGCTGCTCTACGTCGGCGCGCTGCTCGGCACCGCGGTGTACTCCGGGCTGGTCGACAAGAACATGTGGGGCCATGTCCGCCGCTGGGCGGGCATCATGATCGCGGTCATCCTCGTCAAACCGGTGATCGTGATCGTGCTGGGCCTGGCGGGGGCGCTGAGCGCGTCCGACGGGCCGAACTCGTTCTCCGCCGTCGTCTCGGGACTGGCGATCATCCTGCTGGCGATCTTCGCGAGCTTCATGATCTACCGCTTCGTGCCGGGCTTCGGCGATGACGTCGTGAGCCTGAAGAACAACCGCAAGGAAGCCGGCGGCGCCCAGGCCGCGGCCGTGATCTCCTCGCCCGCCGCGCTGGTGAAGCAGGGCATCAAGACGCACAGCGCGCGCGGTGGTCCGCAGGAGCAGGCAACCAGTGGGGGCGGCCAGCCGTCCAACCCGGTGTCCGGCGGCGTGGCCGCCCACGGCAGCCGCAACGGCAACCCCGGCCCGAGCGGCGGAGGCGGTGGCGGCGGTTCGAACGGCGTCCCGGCGGCGCCCGCGCCCCGCACCACACCGGACCGCGGGAACAACAGCAACGGCAACGGAAACAAGCACGGAGGTGATCGCCGGTGACGTCCCAGCCCTTCACCCAGCCGCGCCGCACATATCTGATCGGCAAGGCCCGCCCGAACGCGATCGTCGGCAAGAACCGGGAGACCGGGGAGATCGCGCTGATCGTCGTCGGCGCGTTCCTGGGCATGATGTGCGGCCTGCTGGTCCCGATACTCCCGTTGCGCATCCTCACCCTCGTCGGGTGGCCGCTGCTGGCGTTCGCCGCCGTCTACATGCCGTACCGGCGGCGGACGTTCTACCGCTGGTTCGAGATCAACCGCACCTACCGCCGTACGCTGCGCCGCTCCCCCGCCTACCGGTCCGCGGTCTCCGAGGCCGGTATCGGGCTCGACGGGCGTGAGGTCGAGGTCGGGCCGCCGCCCGGCATCGGCCGGATCAACTGGCTGTCGGCGCCGTTCGGCCCCGACGAGATCGCCGTACTGCTGCACATCGACCGCAGGACCGTGACCGCCGCGATCGAGATCGAGGGCCCCGGCGTCGGGCTGCGCGACAGCGAGGACCAGGAAGCCCTGGTGGAACGGTTCGGCACGCTGCTCAAGCACGTGGCGAACGGCGACGGCTACGTCACCCGCCTCCAGATGCTGGCCCGTACGCTGCCCGCCGACCCGGACGCGCACGCGAAGGACGTCTCGCTGCGCGGTGACCCACAGGCCGAGTCCTGGCTCAAGGACTCCTACGAGCAGCTGCAGTCGATGGTGTCGACCTCCTCCGAGCAGCACCGGGCCTATCTCGTCGCCTGTATGCACTTCACCCGCGAGCTGGCCGCCGAGGGCCACGCGCTGGCCCGCGCGACCGTCACCCGCCGCTCCGAGGTCGACAAGGACGCGGGGCTCGCCGCCGTCATGGCCCGTGAGCTCACCGACATCTGCGCCCGGCTCGCCGAGGCGGACATCCGGGTCCGCCAGCCGCTCGGCCAGGCCCGGCTGTCGTCCCTCGTCCACTCGATGTACGACCCGGACCACCCCATCGACCACATCCAGGCGATGACCCGGCGCAACGCCTGGCCGGCCGAGCTGGATGCGACGGAGCCGACGTATCTGCAGGCCAAGACCCGCGAATCGTCCACCCGCGCGCCCTGGCACCACTCCACGGCCTGGGTGAAGGAATGGCCGATGACGCCCGTCGGCGTCAACTTCCTCGCCCCGCTGCTCGTCCACACCCCGGACGTGATCCGCACGGTCGCGGTCTGCATGGACCTGGAGCCGACCGATGTCGCCATCGAGCGGATGCTGACCGAGAAGACGAACGACGACGCGGACGCCAGCCGCGCCGCCAAGATGAACCGGGTGATCGACCCGCGCGACGTCGCCCACCACGGCCGCGTCGACCAGCGCGGCGAGGACCTCGCCAGCGGGGCCGCCGGAGTGAACCTCGTCGGCTACATCACCGTTTCCTCCCGCTCGCCCGAAGCCCTTGCGCGTGACAAGCGCACGATCCGCGCCTCAGCGGGTAAGTCGTATCTGAAACTGGAGTGGTGCGACCGCGAGCACCACCGTGCGTTCGTGAACACGCTGCCGTTCGCGACCGGAATCCGCCGCTAACAGGAGGCCCATCATGCCCATGCTGGACCCCCTCGCCGCGCTCACCGACGCGTTCACCGGCTTCCTGTTCGGGAAGGTGGAGTCGACTCGGCTGCCCGTCCGCACCTCCACCGGACAGGCGCAGGCCGTGTACCTGCCCACCGCGGCCCCCGGCCTCGGCGACTCCGGCGTGATCATCGGCCGCGAGGTGTACTCCGGCAAGGGCTACATCTACGACCCGTTCCAGCTCTACGGCCAGCAGCTGCCCGCCCCGCACTGGC
Organism: Streptomyces sp. SID13666; assembly: GCF_010548325.1. Lineage (NCBI taxonomy): Bacteria > Bacillati > Actinomycetota > Actinomycetes > Kitasatosporales > Streptomycetaceae > Streptomyces > Streptomyces sp. SID13666. The sequence goes on from NZ_JAAGLX010000016.1 coordinate 153,290, forward strand.
TGGTGCTCGGTGAGTCGGGCAACGGCAAGTCCGCGCTGGAGAAGACGTACGTGCTGCGCCAGCTGCGCTTCCGCGACCGCCAGGTCGTCGTGCTCGACGCCCAGGGCGAGGACGGCGTCGGCGAGTGGAACCTGATCGCGAAGGCGCTCGGAATAACTCCCATCCGCCTGGACCCGATGGCCGCCCTCAACGGCGGCATCAAGCTCAACCCGCTGGACCCGGCGATCGCCGCGACCGGGCAGCTCGCGCTGCTCCGCACGATCATCGAGGTCGCGATGGGGCGCGCCCTGGACGAGCGGTCCGGCTTCGCCCTCAAGGTCGCCCACGCGTATGTCACGGAGACCACCACCGAGCGGCAGCCGATCCTCACCGACATCGTCGAGCGGCTCCGACATCCCATGCCGGACTCCGCCGAGGCGATGAACGTCGATGTCGACGACGTCCGGGCATGGGGCCTGGACGTGGCTCTCGTGCTGGACCGGCTGGTCGACGGTGACCTGCGCGGCATGTTCGACGGCCCGACGACCAACGGCATCGACCTGGACGCGCCACTGATCGTCTTCGACCTCTCCCACATCGACCGCAACTCGATCGCCATGCCCATCCTGATGGCCATCGTCGGCGTGTGGCTGGAGCACACCTGGATCCGGCCCGACCGGGTCAAGCGCGTCTTCCTGGTCGAAGAGGCCTGGCACATCATCAACAGCCCGTTCGTGGCCCAGCTCTTCCAGCGGCTGCTGAAGTTCGGCCGCCGCCTCGGCCTGTCCTTCGTCGCCGTCGTCCACCACCTGTCGGACGTCGTGGACGGCGCAGCGGCCAAGGAGGCCGCCGCCATCCTGAAGATGGCTTCGACGCGGACGATCTATGCCCAGAAGGCCGACGAGGCTCGCGCGACGGGTCTGGTCCTCGGCCTGCCCCGGTGGGCGGTGGAGATCATCCCGACGCTCACCCCGGGTATCGCGGTCTGGGACGTCAACGGCAACGTCCAGGTCGTCAAGCACCTGATCACCGAGTCCGAACGCCCGCTGGTCTTCACGGACAGCGCGATGACCCAGTCGTCCGTCGACCACACGGCCCAGGTCGAGGCGGAGGCGGTGGCCGACGCGGCCGCGGCCGCGGAGGTCTCGCTCGCGAAGCAGTTGGCCGACGACGCGGTGGCCTGACGTGGCGGCGGAGCGACGCGGGACCGCCGAGCGGCGGGCCGAGGGCGGTGTCCCCGACGGGCTGATCCTCGGGATCCTCGGCTTTCTGCTGGGCATGACCATCATGGTCTGGACGGCCACCGGCATCGCGGGGCTGTTCGCCCACGGCCAGTGGCCCACCGCGGTGCACTTCACCCGCACCCCGCTGGCCATGCGCCACCTCATCGGCGACCCGCACGACATCCCCGGCGCCTGGCCGGAGTCGCCGCCGCCCGAGCTCCCCGGCTCCGGGCTCTTCTGGGGCATCTTCATCGGCCAGTTGATGGTTCTCTTCGTCCTGACGGTCTTCCTGATCGGTGTCCTCACCCGGTACCGCGTGGTGCGCGCCAACCACCGCGAGGCCCGCGCGGCGGCGAAAGCCGCCCAGGACACCGCCGGAGGAGAACAGTCCGAGGACATCGGCGGCGTACCCCGCCCCCGGCGACGTGAGCCCGACCGCGAGTCCGACCCCGAGCGGGAACGTCAGCCGGAGCCCGAACCCGAGCGGCGGCCGGAGCCGACGCCCGCCGTACCCACGGCCTACGAGGCGCAGCCCCCGGCCACCGCCCCCGCGCCGCCGCAGGGCCACGGCACCCCCGTCCAGCCGGAGTTCGCCCCGGTACCGGGCGGCCAGGGCGCTCCCGGCCAGCAGAACGCCGCCGTCCCCACGGGACACGGGATACCGCCGCTCGCCCCGCCCGCGGCCGACCCGCTCGCCGGCGGTGAACTGACCCGTACGTACGCCCTGTTCGCGGCCCCGCGCGGCGACAAGGCCAAGCGGGCCGTGGAGCCCGCGATCCTGAACGCCGCCGGCGCGGTGATCGTCACGACCGCCGACGCCGAGACGTACCGCAGGACCGTCGGCAACCGCAGCAAGCTGGGCCCGGTCACCGTCTACGATCCGGCGCATCTGATCGACCTTCCGGGCCGCCTCCGTTGGGCCCCGCACACCGGCTGCGAGGACGCGCCGAAGGCGGCGACCCGCGCCGCCGCACTCCTCGCACCGCTGCGGCCCACCAGCAGCCTGGACTCCCTGACGTTCGCGGCGGCGGAGACCCTGCTGCGCTGCTGGCTGCACGCGGCGGCCGTCGACGGACTGCCGTTCCGTCAGGTGCACCGCTGGGCGGCGGGCGGCGCCGCGGGCGGCGAGGCAGTACGGATCCTGCGTACGGCGCGAACGGCCGCTCCCGGCTGGAGCGGCGAGTTGGAGTCGATACTCCACGCCCACCCCGAGCGCCGGGATGCCGCGCAAGCGCTGATACACCGGGGGCTGGAGTGCCTCAACTCCATCCATATCAGGGACGCCTGCAATCCCGGTCGAGCCGGTGCACCCGATTGGGAGTCGTTCGTCTCCGAGAGGGGAACGCTCTACGTGGTGGGTGAAGCGATCGAGGATCCACGAGCCCGCCCGGGTGCGATGCCACTGCTGACCGCACTCGTATCGAGCGTGGTCGAGCACGGCCGGTCCATGGCTGCGAGGTCATCTGCCGGTCGGCTCGACCCACCAATCACGCTGGTCCTCGACGACATCGCGGCACTGGCTCCGATCCCGGAGCTGCCCGCGCTGCTTGCCACCGGACAGGCCGACGGGCTTCCGGTGCTCGCGGTGTTCCGTTCGCCGGAACAGGCCAGGGACCGCTGGCGGACGGCGCTCTGGCAACAGGCGGACGTGCGACTGTCGTTGGGCGATCCGGTCGGCGCGATCGCCGACGAGATCCCGGACGCCGTCCGGCTCGGCTAACCCGAACCGTCACCGTTCCTGCCGTCACCGTTCCTGATGGGCCGGCAGGACGATCAGCCCCGCGGCGCCCGTCCCACCGAATCGCGCACCACGATGTGCGTGCCCAGCAGATGGCGGCGCTGCGCCGGCCCGCCCGACACGTCCTCGGACAGCGCGATCCTGACCGCCTCGCGCCCCAGCTCGTACGAGGGGATATGCACGGTCGTCAGGGGCGGGTTGAGGTCCTGCGCGAAATGCTCGTTGTTGTAGCCGACGACCGACACGTCCTCGGGAGTCCGCAGTCCGGCGTCGCGCAGCGCGGACATCGCACCCGCCGCGACCAGGTCGTCGCCCGCGAAGACCGCCGTGAACTCCGGTCTGCCGCCCGAGACCGCGATCATGGACCGGACCGCCGCATAGGCGTTGTCCCGCCCCATGCCCGATCCGGAGACCTGCGCCGGCTCCGGGTCCAGACCGTGGTCGGCGAGCGCCCGGCGGTACCCGGAGAGGCGCGGCTCGAAGGTGCTGTGGCCCGGGATCCCGCCGAGAAACAGGATCCGCCGATGCCCGGCCGACAGCAGATGGCTGGTGATCGCATAGGCGCCCGCCTCGTTGTCGTACTCGACGACGAGCACCGGCATGTCCGGGGTGGGCGCCGGGCGGCCGCACAGCACCAGCCGGGACCCGGCCGCCGACAGCGCGTGCGCGTACTCGTTCAGCCGGGCCCGGTACGGCTCGTCCTCGACGGCGCCGCCGACCAGCACCACCACCTCGGCGCGCTGCTCGCGCATCATCTGCACGAGCGCCAGCTCCCGCGCGATGTCCCCGCCGTGGCTGCACACCAGGCACAGCCGGCCGCGGGCCGCGGCCTCCTGCTCGACGCCCTGGGCGACCTCGGCGTAGAACGGGCTGTCGACGGCCTGCACGATCACCGCGACGGTCTTCGGACCGGTCCCGGCCAGCGCCCGCGCCCGCGCGTCGATGACGTAGTCCAGGTCCTTCACCGCCCGCAGCACCTTCGCGCGCGCCGCGGCGGACGTCGGATAGTTCCCGGCCAGGACCCGCGAGACCGTCGCGACCGATACGCCCGCCCGCTCGGCGACGTCCCGGATGGTCACCCGACGCTGACCGCCGGCCCGTGATGCTGCTTCCGTCATGCCCGCATGCCTGCCGTCCGATTCCGTGCGCCCCACCCCACGCTGCCACCCAGCGTAGTCGTGCCACGCCCGGCGGCAGCGCCCTCCACACCCACTGATCCGCAGAGCGGATCCGATCCCCCCGCCCGCCCAGGCGCCCGCTCAGGTGTTGGCGGCGTAGTCCTTCGCCAGCTCGTCGGCCATCTTCGCGCGGCCGTCGTTGCGCATCTTCTTGACCGCCGCGTCCCATTCGCCGATCGGCTTCCGTCCGGCCACGATGCTCATCACGCTGTCCTTCAGATACTGGTCGATAGTGGCGCCGACCCGGCTCAGCGTCGCCGACTGCAGTCCGAAGCGCGGATTGCGGACCATCATCGGCATGGCCTTGACCTGCCACGCGTGGTTGATCCGGACCGCCTCCGGCCGGCCGGGTATGAAGAGCACCTGCGGCGCGTCGCACAGGTACTTGAACGGCAGGTTGGTGTTGCCCTCCAGCAGCCCCAGGTCGTTCAGCTTCGGCGACCCGTCGGCACCGCGGCTGAAGTGGGTGCCCTCGACGCCGAAGTGCAGCAGCTCGTACTCCTTGCTGCCGAACGGCGAGGCGAGATAGTCCAGCACCCGCAGCATGAGCTTGATCCGGTCGTTCGACGCCTTCTTCAGCACGGTGTAGCCGAAGATGTTGCGCGCCTGCTGGATCGCCGGCTTCGCACCGCCCGAGCCGCTCGCGTCGTACGGCAGCGCGACGTCCAGGTCGAACTTCCCCTTGATGCCCTGGACGTTGCTGATCAGCGCGCCGAAACCGTCCGTCATCGAGCCGACGGTGCCGTTGTAGAACTGCGTCTTGAGATCCACCTGCGAGGTCGCCGAGGCGTTCGGCTCGAACACCCCGGCCGACCGCAGCTTCGCCATGTACTCGATGGCCGCCCGGAATTCGGGGGTGGCGTACGCGTCGGTGAACGTGCCGCCCTCCACCTTCCACTCGTAGGGCGCACCGAACGCCATCGCGTGCACGTTGAGCCCGAACACGCCCTGCTGCGAGGCACCCAGCGCGTACGTCCTGCCCTTGGTCGCGGCCTTCGACACGGCCAGGAAGTCGTCCGCGGTCCAGCCGTCCTTCATCCCGGCCCCGGCGAACAGGTTCCGGTTGATCCACAGCTGGTTGCCGGGCTTGGAGCGCTCCACCGGCACCCCGAAGATCCGGCCGCCGATACGGCCCATGTCCTGCCAGGCGTACGTGGGGATGTTCGCCAGGTTCGGGTACTGCTTGACGGCGTCGCCCGACAGCAACTCCGACAGGTCGGCGCACTTGGACTGCACGAACTCGGCCTCGCGCGGCAGCACGTACCCGCCGCCGATGTTGATGATGTCCGGCAGGTCGTCGCCGGCCATCAGCGTCGCCATCTTGTTGGGGTAGTCCGAGTCCGGGACGACCGTGTACTCGATCTTCACGCCCAGCGCCTCGTTGACGGCCGTCCAGAACTTGTTCTGCGCGGCCGCCTTGGGCGGCGTCCCGTACGTGATCGTCAGCACCTTGATCGTGCTGCCGTCACCCGGCTTGGCGGCCACCGCCCGCACCAGGTTCTTCGGGTAGGAGGTGAAGCCGGCCTGCACACCGTTCGCCGAACCCGGCAGGTCGGGCACCGGCCCCTGGAAGGGCAGATGCGTCGGCCAGGCGGCCAGCTTCTTGCCGGCGTTGGAGACGTCGTGCCCGCCCGCGGAGGACGAACAGGCGGTGAGGACGGACGGGACCGCGAGGGCGGCGCCACCGGCGGCGATCGAGCGCAGCAGGGTACGCCGCGAGTACGACGAGGAACTCAACGGAGGTGTCCTTTCGGAAGGAAGACTCGCAACGGAGGACTCGCGAAGGTGGGCGGGGAGCTCAGCTCTTGATGGCGCCGGTGAGCACGCCCTTGGTGAAGTACTTCTGCAGGAAGGGGTAGACGACGAGGATCGGCACCGTGGCCACGACGAGCACCGCCATCTGGATCGTCTGCGGCGCCGACACCATGCCCGCCTCGCTCACCCCGGTGTCGGCGATCTGCGCGCCGTTGATCACATACGTCCGCAGCACCTGCTGCAGCGGCCAGTGGTCGGAGTTGAGATAGATCGAGGCGTAGAACCAGGCGTTCCAGTAGGAGACCGCGTAGAAGAGCCCGACGACGGCCAGTGCCGCTTTGGAGAGCGGAAGGACGATCTTCCGTAGCACCGTCCAGTCCCCCGCCCCGTCGAGCCGGGCCGCCTCGTACAGTTCCTCGGGCACCGACTGGAAGAAGCCGCGCAGCACGATCAGATTGAAGACGTTGATCAGCACGGGAGCGACCAGCGAGGAGTAGCTGTCCAGCATGCCCAGCCCCTTGACCAGCAGGAAGCCGGGGATCATGCAGGGCGGGAAGAGAAACGTGAAGAGGATCAGCAGCAGCACCGGGCGGCCGCCGAAGACCCCGGGGCGGCTCAGCGCGTAGGCCAGGCCGATGGTGCACGCGAGGCTCACAGCCGTACCGACAATCGTCACCCCGGCACTCACCATCAGCGCATGGCCGACGATCCCGCCGTCGAAGATCTGGTGGTAGGCGCGCAGGGTCGGGTGCTGCGGCCACAGCACCCAGCCGCCGTTGTCCACGACCTCCTGGTGGGAGGCCAGACTGGTCGAGACGATGATCAGGAACGGGACGAGGACCAGCGCCACGACCGCCGTCAGCGCCACGGCCTTCGCCGCCCGCGTGACCGGCCGCGGCTTCTCCATCCAGCTGGGTCGGACGGCGCTCATCGGTACACCCCCTGCTCCCCGAGACGATGGGCGATCTTGTTCGCCGTGTAGACCAGCGCGGCACCGACCAGGCCCTTGAACAGCCCCGCGGCGGCGGCGAACCCGAAGTCGCCGCCGATGATGCCCTTGTAGTAGACGAAGGTGTCGATGATCTCCGCCGCCTCCGGCCCCACGGCCGGGCGCTGCAGCAGCATCTGCTCGAAGCCGACGGACAGCACGTCGCCGAGCCGCATGATCAGCAGCAGCACGACAATGGGCCGCACGGCGGGCAGCGTGACGTGCCAGAAGCGCCGCCACGGTCCGGCGCCGTCGATCGCGGCCGCCTCGTACTGCTGCTCGTCGACCTGGGCGAGCGCGGCGAGGAAGATGATCGTCCCCCAGCCGGCGTCCTTCCAGATCACCTGCGCCACGACCAGCGGTTTGAAGGCGTCGGGGTTCCCGATGATGTCGACGCTGTGCAGCCCGGCGTCGCCGAGCGCGCTGTTCAGCAGGCCGGTGTCGCCCAGCAGTTGCTGGAAGAGCGCGACGACGATCACCCAGGACAGGAAGTGCGGGAGATACGCGACGCTCTGCACGAAACGCCGGACGCTGTCCCTCGTCAGGCTGTGCAGGAGCATGGCGAGCGCGAGCGGGACGGGGAAGTAGAACGTCAGCTGCAGCAGCGCTATCCACAGGGTGTTGACAACGGACGCCCAGAAGTCGGTGTCCTCGACCATCCGCTGGAAGTTCTCCAGCCCGATCCACTGGCTGGCCCACAGCCCGTCGAACGGCACGTAGTCCTTGAACGCGATGACGTTGCCGGCCATCGCGCCGTAGTGGAACAGCAGGAAGTACGCCAGTCCCGGCAGCATCAGCAGCAGCAGGACCCGGTCCTTGCGAAACCGCTTCCACCGCGAGTCCCGGCGGGGCGGCCCACCCGGCTCGGCCGCCCGCCCCTCCCGTTCCTGCTCCTCGAAGGGCGCAACGACCGCATGACTGCGGTCGGTGGCGCCCGGATTGGCTATCGCCATCGCGTCCTCCCTGACGGTCAAGGTGGGAGGAAACTAAACCGGTTACTACGCGGGGTCAAGACCTTGAACCAGTGTCGTTCTTGACCTGAGGGGCTGGCCGTTCTAGCCTCCGATCAACATCAAGTAACCGTTTACATCGTGGGGGTTGTCATGCCGGACCGACCGACCGCAGTCCTGGCCATGCGCGCGGACGTGGTCGACGCGGTACTCCCCGCCGATCTGCGGGCCCGGCTCGAGAGCTGCGTACGACTCCATCCCGACGTCATCACCAGCGGCTTCGACACCCTCGCGGCCCGCACGGCACTCCGCGCCGCGGACCTGCTCATCACCAGCTGGGGCTGCCCCCTCATCGGCCCGGACACCCTCGCCGCGGCCCCCCGGCTGGGCGCCGTCATCCACGCCGCCGGCACCGTCAAGGACCATGTGCACCCGGCCGTCTGGCAGCGCGGAATCTCCGTCTCCTCCGCGGCCGACGCCAACGCGGGCCCGGTCATCGAGTTCGCTCTGGCCACCATCGTGCTGGCCGCCCGCCGCACCCTGGGCACCGCATCCCAGTACGCCCGCGGCGACCTGCCGGGCTTCGGCGAACGTCAGGGGGGCGACGGTGCGACCATCGGCGTCATCGGGGCTTCCCGTATCGGCCGAGGCGTCATCGACCGCCTCACGACCGCGAGCGCCGGCTATCGCGTGCTCCTCGCCGACCCGTATGTATCGGCGCAGACGGCCGCCGAACTCGGCGTCGGGCTCGTGGAGTTGGACGACCTGTGCCGGTCCTCCGACGTCGTCACCGTCCATGCCCCGGATCTGCCCGAGACGCACCATCTGCTCGACGCCCGGCGGCTGGCCCTGCTCCGCGACGGCGCCGCACTCATCAACACCGCCCGCGGCCGGCTCATCGACACCGACGCCCTGGTCCGCGAATGCTCCACCGGCCGCCTGGAGGCCTACCTCGACGTCTCGGAACCGGAGCCACTTCCTCACGGCCACCCGCTGTTCGGCCTCCCCAACGTCCTGGTCACGCCGCACATCGCCGGCTGCCAGGGCAGCGAGGTCCGCCGGCTCGGTGCCTACGCCGTCGACGAAGTACGGCGCTGGACCCGGGGCGAGCGTCTGTTCGGCGAGGTCAGCGCGGCCGACCTGGAGCGCATCGCGTAGGCCCGCGGTTGCGTGGGCTCGTGCTCAGGAAGGGCGGGGGAGCTCCATCTCGTACTCGGTCTGCGACTCGTCGAGCGGGAACGCCATCGTCTCGCCGGTCCTCGTGAACCCCAGCCGCGCGTAGAACGCCTGCGCCCGCGCGTTGTCCTCGTGCACCCACAGCCGGACCCGGCCGATCTTCTCGGGCAGTTCCCAGGACCAGTCGATCGCGGCCCGCAGCATCCGCTCGGACAGCCCGTTGCCGCGGCCCTCCGGCGCCATGTAGACGCCGACGATATGGGTCTGCGGGACCGGGAACGCCGCTCCGACCTCCACCAGCACGGTTGCGGAACCCACCCATTCGCCGGCCTCGTTGACGGCCACGAACCCGGGGGTGGTCCCTCTGCGCTGCCACGTCTCCTCGGGGAAGGCCGCTTCCGTCTCGTAGGTGTTGACGAAGGCCACGCTGCTCGCCGGATCCAGCAGCGCGGCCAGCCTCAGCTGCCTCCGCTGCTTCCACTCGTGCGGCTGGGTGGCACGTATCTCGTATCCCATAGGGCGATCGTGTCAGCCGTCCGGGCAGCATCGCAACGCAAAAAAACCTCAGGCCCGGGATCAGAGATCCCGGGCCTGAGGCCAATGATTGTTCGGCGGCGTCCTACTCTCCCACAGGGTCCCCCCTGCAGTACCATCGGCGCTGAAAGGCTTAGCTTCCGGGTTCGGAATGTAACCGGGCGTTTCCCTAACGCTATGACCACCGAAACA
>NZ_JAAGLX010000170.1:0-486 GCF_010548325.1 Streptomyces sp. SID13666
GTCATCCTGGGCACCCTGTGCCTGCTCTTCAGCAATCTCAACAGCAACCGCAGCATGGGCCCGGTCGCCGCGATCGGCATCGCCGCGTCGCTGCTGGCCGCGCTCAGCTTCGTCCCGGCGGTACTCGCCCTGATGGGCCGCGGCGCCTTCTGGCCGTTCCGTCCCGCCTTCGGCACCGCCGAGCGCACGGGCGAGGGGCTGTGGGGTCGGGTCGCCGGGCTGGTCGGCCGCCGGCCGCGCGGTATCTGGATCGCCGCGGGTCTGCTGCTGGTGCTGGCCGCGGCCTTCACCACCCAGTTCAGGGCCGACGGGGTCTCGGTGTCGGACAACTTCACCAAGAAGCCCGACTCGGTCCACGGTCAGCAGGTGCTCAACGCCCACTTCCCGGGCGGCTCGGGCGTCCCGGTGACCATCATCGCAAAGGCGGCGTCGGCGGAGCAGGTGGCCACCGCGGCGCGCGGCGTCCCGGCCATCACCTCGGTGACC
>NZ_JAAGLX010000171.1:0-486 GCF_010548325.1 Streptomyces sp. SID13666
GGGCCGGAGAAGGGCAGACCGGCCAGCTGCGTGGACGCGGAGGCGGCGTTGATCGCCACGACGTCGTACAGGTGGTCGGGGTTGAGCGCCATGATCGTGGCGACAACCTGGATCTCGTTGCGCAGGCCCTTCTTGAAGGACGGGCGCAGCGGGCGGTCGATCAGGCGGCAGGTGAGGATCGCGTCCTCGGAGGGCCGGCCCTCACGACGGAAGAAGGAACCGGGGATCTTCCCGGCCGCGTACTGGCGCTCCTCGACGTCCACCGTGAGGGGGAAGAAGTCGAGCTGGTCCTTGGGCTTCTTGGAGGCGGTGGTGGCCGACAGCACCATGGTGTCGTCGTCCAGGTACGCCACGGCGGAGCCGGCGGCCTGCCTGGCCAGGCGGCCCGTCTCGAAGCGGATGGTGCGGGTGCCGAAGGAACCGTTGTCAATGACGGCCTCGGCGTAGTGGGTCTCGTTCTCCACTAGCGTTTTCTCCGATACTTTT
>NZ_JAAGLX010000172.1:0-485 GCF_010548325.1 Streptomyces sp. SID13666
GTAGTCGTTGAGGTAGCCCTCCAGCGCCCACGACAGGCCCTCACGCGTCTCGGTGCTCGTGTAGCCGAGGAAGGGCGAGGTCGCCATGCCCTTGCGGCCCACGCCGGATGTCGGGGGCACGACGGTCGCGTTCTTCACGGCCGCGTCGTACGCCGACTTCGCGTCGAAACCGACGCCCTTCACATATGCGTCGGCGGACGCCACGTCCGACGAGGTGCCCGTCATCAGGTCGGCGTACCCGGGGGAGGACCAGCGCGAGGTCCAGCCGCCGTCCTTGTACTGCTGCACGAACCCGTCGACCATCTCGCCCGCCTGACGTGGCGTCAGGAGCGAGTAGGCGGGCCAGGTCGTCCGATAGGTGTCCCAGAAACCGTTGTTGACGTACACCTTGCCGTCCACGATCTTCGCCCCGGTGTGCGTCGGGGTGTCGGGGCCCGGCATCGGGGAGAACGGCGACGCGTACTGGTACTTCGAACCGACTTTCT
>NZ_JAAGLX010000173.1:0-483 GCF_010548325.1 Streptomyces sp. SID13666
GACGTGGTGGTGTGGCCCGAGGGGAACGACCAGTGGCCGGCGTCCGTCGCCCAGAGCGCCGTGTCGGGCCGGGGCCGGGACAGCAGCGCCATCACCGAGAACCGCACCGCCTGGGCGGTGACCAGGCAGACGAGACAGGCGGCGGCTGCCTGGATCCGCTGCCGTGCCGTCCGGCCGAGCAGATAGCCGGCCAGGGCGACCAGGACGTACGGCACGAAGCCCGTGCCGGTATGGGTCACCATACGGGCGAGAGTGACGGCCAGGTCCGGGCGGTGGGCGAGAGACCACTCCAGCAGATCCCGGTCCCCGAAGAGGGTGCCGCCGCCCCGCGCCACGACCGACACGGCGAGCAGCGCCAGCAGCACAAAAGCGACCAGGCTCCCCATCGCGGGGAGGCCGGCCCTTGCAACGGCACGCTCACGGTTCACATCTGCTCGACGATCACGCCCCGGCGATCGTTCCCGGGAGCTGCGGATGCGGAGG
>NZ_JAAGLX010000174.1:0-474 GCF_010548325.1 Streptomyces sp. SID13666
ATCGGCGGCGATGCCTGGCTCAGCCACCAGCTCCAGCGTCTGACCACGTTGGGCGCCTAGGCTGAGCAACTTGCTCAGGCTCTTTACCGACACCCCCGGCTGCACGCCATCGGCCAGGCGTACACGGATTTCCCCCTCGAAACTTTTGGCCAGTTGCGCCAATACCTTTGCCGGGCGGGCATGCAAACCGTGCGGATTGGCCAGCACGACGCGCACGCTAGGCCAGTCCGCCGGCACCTCGCCACCCAGCACTTCCAGTACCGCACGGCTGCTGGAGGCCTGGTAAAGCGTCTGTCCGCGGCCTTCGATCAGCACTTCGCACAGGCGCTCGAGCAACGCCTGGTGGGCAGCACCGAGGCTGGCCAGGCAGAACAGGCCGTTGAGCGGCTGGTCGCGGTAACGCAGCGGCTGTTGCGGGGTGATGAACGCCAGGCCCGGCTGGCGCACCTGGCGCTCACTGTGCAGCCACCACAG
>NZ_JAAGLX010000175.1:0-474 GCF_010548325.1 Streptomyces sp. SID13666
GGCCTTCGTCGGTCAGCTCGACGATGACCCGCACCCGGTTGGACTCGTCGCGGTCCCGGGTGACCAGGCCCTCCGTGACCATGCGGTCGATGCGGTGGGTCATGGCCGCCGGGGTGAGGCCGAGCCGCTTGGCGAGGTCGCCGGGGCCGAGCCGGTACGGCTTGCCGACGACGACGAGGGCCTTGAGCACCTCCCACTCGGCGTTGCTGATGCCGAGGGCCGAGAGGTGCCGGCCGTAGCCGACGTTCATACGGCGGTTGAGGCGGCCCAGGGCCGTGACGACCTTCTCGACCTGGGGGTCCACCTCGGGAAATTCACGCTGGTAGGCCGCGATCTGTTCATCGAGGTCCAGCTCTTGCGGGGGACTGGCGGGACCGTCTGCTGCGGGCATGGGGCGAGTATCGCACGTAACCGCTTGGCGCTCAAGCCCTTCTCTGTGTACTCTTTAGCTTCTAACTTTAACTCTGAAGTCTT
>NZ_JAAGLX010000176.1:0-470 GCF_010548325.1 Streptomyces sp. SID13666
GGACGTGCCCGGCGTCCAGGGCGCGGGTGCGGGCCAGCACCAGGGCGACGTCGTCGCCGGGGTTCTTCGGCAGCAGGGCGGACAGGACCCGGTCGCAGCGGTCCTCCAGCGAGGCGTGCGCGTCGTGACCGTCCGCGAGGGTCCGGGCCAGCAGGGCGATTCCGAGGTCCGGGTCGCCCTCGGTGGGCTCGACCAGCCCGTCCGTGAACAGGGCGACGAGGCTGCCCTCCGGCAGCTGGATCTCGGTGGTCTCGAAGGGCAGGCCGCCCACTACGAGCACCGGCCCGACGCTGACGTCCACGACCTGGGTCCCGCCGTCCGGCAGGACCAGTACGGGCGGCGGGTGGCCGGCGCTGGCGACGGCCAGTTCGCGGGAGACCGGGTCGTAGACCGCGTACAGGCAGGTCGCCCCGGTGGCGCCGCCGGCCACCCGGTCGCCGCCGGTGGCGCCGTGGCCGACCGCGGCGCGG
>NZ_JAAGLX010000177.1:0-462 GCF_010548325.1 Streptomyces sp. SID13666
GTTCATGAACCGAAAACGCCGCTGGCCCAGGGCAATGCCGTGCAATACCTGGTCGACACCCTTGGCGCCGCCAAGCCGCACAGCATCACCATCGCCATGCTCGGCCCGCAGACCAACCTGGCCCTGGCGCTGATCCAGCGCCCGGATATCGTCAAAGGCATCAAGCAGGTGGTGGTCATGGGCGGCGCTCATTTCAACGGCGGCAACATCACCCCGGCGGCGGAATTCAACCTCTATGCCGACCCGCATGCCGCCGAAGTGGTGCTGGCCAGCGGTGTGCAACTGACCTACCTGCCGCTGGACGTCACCCACAAGCTGCTGACCAGCGACGCCCGCCTCAAGCAACTGGCAGCGGTGAACAACCAGGCCAGCAAACGGGTGGTGGATATCCTCAATGCCTACATTACCCACGATATGGACCTGTACGGCATGCCCGGCGGCCCGGTGCATGACGCCAGCGTG
>NZ_JAAGLX010000178.1:0-457 GCF_010548325.1 Streptomyces sp. SID13666
ATCACCGTCGGACAGAGTAGCTCCTGCCATGGCAATGAAGTATGTAGAAAATGCTAGTAAGGCTTGCTGTGCAATTGCAAGCAAAATGGCAAGAACAAAGCTTCTGTCTTTCATGCTTAGCTACTTCCTATGGCGAACAAAGCAAATAAAATAATCGAGACGCTCAACATAGCTATGGCACCAGCGTTTCTCGTTCTGGCTCTTGCGTATCTGCTCCTCAATGCTTTTGCCTCAGCTAACTGCTTTCCTATGAATCCCTTGCCGTCATAGAAACTGAATTTATTGATGAATGCGTCGAGAAAACCGATTTTCTGCTGTATATTGTAATGGTCGGGATTGAGAAAAATTAAATCCTGTGACGTGAGATCCCTGAGCACCAATGTCGGGGTAGGGGTTCTAAGTGGAAAGTAGCTTTTAGAGTGCAAGCTTGGGGCCGGGCTGTCCTTATATAGCGCTC
>NZ_JAAGLX010000179.1:0-456 GCF_010548325.1 Streptomyces sp. SID13666
TACGCACCAGTGACAGACTCAGCAGTGCATAGAACCATACCGAAGGCGACAGGATTTGCGTGGCCTTGGGTGCCACGTAGGCACCGAACACCACCCAGGTCAGCAGCGAAAGCGCTTCGCCGCAGGATTCGCCGGTCTTGAGCAGCGGCTGTGTTTCCCGATTGAACAGGTAACCCGTCAGCAGACCTGCGCAGAACGCAGCGATAAAGCCGCTACCGCCCAATGCCTGGGCGCTGGCGAAACTCAGCAACGCCAGGGCGAGCATCACGAGTTGTTGCCATGAGTCCATCTGCAGGCAGCGGCGTTGGGAAAGACGCAACAGTCTCCCCACTATCAGCGCCAGTACAGCCCCCGTCAGGACTCCGATACCCAGTTCCTCCAAAAATAAATAACCCGCCAAGGCAAAGGGTACCGTCGAGCGGCTTTCCATCAGCAATACCAGCAGCAGGAGCAGAA